>CAYUJK010000086.1:6688-10039 GCA_964444895.1 uncultured Roseivirgaceae bacterium | reverse complement strand
AGTGATATATCGCTAAGCCTTACCAGAAACCTGTACTCTACCGAGCGGTTTCATATCAACGGCACCTTTGGCGTGAAGATCCCGACAGGAAGCTCCAGCCAGGACGATGCTAACACGGAGCATACGACGGACAACCAGGCCCATGTGCTTCCCATGTACTACCAAGCCAGTTTGGGGAGCTTTGACCTGGTAGCAGGGGGGGCGTACATTAGTCAAAAATGGATGTTTGCTACGGGGATACAGATGGCGCTTACGCGCAATGAAAACAATTTTCAGTACGATGACTGGGCAAATTACCCGGATCCTGCCTACATCCAAAGTTATGATCGTGCCAATGAGCTGAAGCGAGGTACAGATATCATGTTCCGGGCGGAGCGGGCATTTCATTTTTCTAAAGTAGACATCCGCCTCGGGCTGCTGCCCATCATCAGGGTGTCAAAAGATGAAATACTCGATACAGACACCGGCGAACGCGTGAAGCTTGACGGTACCACGGGTATGGCCCTCACGGCCTTGCTGAATGTGGCTTACCATTTCAATATCTCCCACAGTGCCAAGTTGATGTATGGACAGAAAATTACAGATCGCGATGTGAACCCCGATGGACTCACACGTTCCAATGTGCTCGCCTTGGCGTATGTGATCCGGTTTTGACATGAAGTACCTCCCTTTACTCCTTATATTGTCCTGTTGTGCCCATCTTTTGTATGCGCAGCGTTCGTGCGATGACCTTAGGCAGATGCTGGCCAGCGGTGACGTAGAGGGGGCCTTTGCCGAAACGGATAACGTAGACGAAAGCGCCGGACCTGACTGCCTCAACCTGGCGGGGGAGGTGTGCCTGAAACGCGGCAGGAACGACCGCGCCCGAAGTTTTTTTGAAAAGGCGTTGGCGCTATCAACCCAAAACACTGGAACAAGGGCCAGCAGCCTCAATAACCTCGGGCTCGTGTTTTGGAATACGGGAAATAACTTCGAGGCCAAAGAATACCTGATCCAGGCACTTGACATTCGGATGTCCTTGTACGGCACGGAACATGAAAAAACGGCGGCCTCGCTTAACGATCTTGGCCTGGTGCTGAGCAATACGGAGCCAGATGCCGCCCTGGAGTATTACGAGCAGGCCCTGGAAATTTACGAAGCCTTGCCGGATGCACCACTGGAGAAAGTGGCACAGACAAAACTGAATATTGGAGTGATATACCGGCAATTGGAATTATTTGGCGATGCCATCAACAATTTTAACGATGCCTTGAAAATATGGCAAACGCTGCATGAGGAAGGGCACCCTAACGAAGGCTTTGTGTATGCTAACCTGGGCCAGACGAGCCTGGTAATGAAGCAGCCAGGCGAGGCGCTGGCGTACTTTGAAAAGGCCCTGAAGGTATATGAAAAGCATTACGGCCACCGCCATCCGGAGATCGCCTATGTGTACTACATGAAGGGAAATATCCATCACAGCCGGGAGGAATTTGACGAGGCGCTGGCATCGTATCAGCAGGCTCTGATTGCTAATTCGCTCGATTTCAATGATTCCCACCCTGAAGTAAATCCGCGAAATGAGTCGTTTTACAATGCCAACACGCTGCTCAGCGCGCTCTACGCCAAGGCACAGGCTTTTATGGACAAGAGCATTTACAAAACGTTGAAGTTTAACGACCTGAAGTTAAGCCTGGAAACACTCTACGTATGTGATAGCATTATCGACCATCTGCGCCGGCTGCGAACTAACGAGTCGGATAAAATAGCCCTGGGAAATGCAGCGGCAAAAGTATACGAAACAGGCGTGCTGCTCTGCCACAAAATGGCGTACGAGGCAATTAAAAAAGAGCCCTACTATGAACAGTCTTTTTATTTCTCGGAAAAAAGCAAGTCGGCGGTGTTGCTGGAGTCGATTTCGGATGCTTCGGCAAAGTCGTATGCCGGCATACCGGAACAAGAGCTTGAAAGAGAAACCCGTCTGAAGGAAGATATTACATACTACGAGCAGGAGCTGGCAAAAAAGCCAGGGGAATTGCTGGAAAAAGAATACCGCAATAAGTTGTTTGAACTAAAACAGGACTACAACGATTTTGTAGTCCGCCTTGAAAAGGAATATCCCCGGTATTTCGACCTGAAATATAATGTGAAAATTCCGACAGTAGTGGAGATCCAACGTGTGCTGGACGAGGAAACGGCCCTGGTGAGTTACTTTCTTACAGAGGCTACCGGCCGGATATTCGTTTTTCAGATTACGAAAGGAAGCTTTCAGGTGGACAATGTAGCCCAGCCAGCGCATTTTATGCACTACCTCAACGGCCTCAGAAATTCTATTAAATACCAGGTGTATGACTTGTACCTGCTTACCGCCACTGATCTCTACAAGGTGCTCTTTCCATCGTCACTGCCTAAGCAGGTGAAAAAGCTGGTGATCATTCCTTCTGACAGGCTGGGCACGATCCCTTATGGTGCGCTGCTCACCGGAAAAGTGAAGTCAAAATCGGAAGACTACACCCAATTGCCCTATCTCGCCAGCCAGTATGCCACTACTTACCAATACGCTGCGGCACTTTATTACCAGGCCAGCGCCAATCCGCCCGCAGAAAGCCGCACAGACAGGGTGTTTCTCTGTGCACCCGTGCAATTCCGGGGGATGCCCGATCTGCCGGGAACAGGCGAAGAGGTGGCCCGGCTCACGGATATTTTTTCACGCCGATCGCTCCGGCCCGAGATTTACCTTCGCACAGATGCGCACAAGTCTTTGGTGAAGTCCGACAGGATGAAGCAATACCGGTATATCCACTTCGCTACCCACGGTTTTGTGGACGAGAGCAACCCGCAGCTTTCGCGCCTGTCGTTTTTCAATGGGCACGGCGCCTTTGCCGAGGGAGACCTGTTTTCCGGGGAAATATATAACCTCGACCTGTCGGCAAAGCTCGTTACCTTATCGGCGTGTTCTACCGGCTTAGGCAAAATATCGAGAGGAGAGGGGGTGATGGGCTTGTCCAGGGCTTTTGCCTATGCGGGCGCCCGCAACATGCTGGTGTCGCTGTGGAGCGTCTCTGATGAATCGACTATCCAGCTCATGATCGATTTTTACGACTCCATAGAACGCGACCGGTTTGATTTGGCGCTGCAAAAAGCACAACAAAACATGATGACCCACCCTGAATACAGCAAGCCTTTTTATTGGGCGCCCTTCATTCTCATCGGCGAGTGATGCAAGCCATCCAGGTGCGCGACAATCCCATCCTTCCTGCATAATATCATCCAGAAAGTAGAGGTACCTATTTCACTTTTTATTAATATTGCCACTTGTTTTATCAGGACTTAAAAAAAAGAAATGGATTTTTTCAGAAAGGATAATAAACGAGC
>CAYUJK010000086.1:0-6588 GCA_964444895.1 uncultured Roseivirgaceae bacterium | reverse complement strand
AATATGGACTTCGTACACGACGTATGCTACCAGGGAATGTACTTCCTGGAAGAGTCGATTCGCAATGGAAAGCCAGAGGGGTTAAAAGTATTCGGCAACTGGAAAACCATCTATGAGGCGCTTTCCGTATTGCCCGACAAGGCCCAAACAAGCTGGTTCAATTTTGACCACTACTATTCAGACATCGCCTTTCCACAATTGTTGCCACTGATATTCAAAGACAATCCCAAGCAGGTATTTGACGTGGGGGGTAATACAGGAAAGTTTTCCATGCAATGTGCGCGTTTCAATGAAAATGCCAAAATTACTATTCTTGATCTGCCGGGACAGCTTGGGCTCGCTGAGAAGAACATCAAAGCAAATGGATTGGAGAACAGGGTGTTTTTTCATCCGATAAACCTGCTTGACCACAACGCCGCGTTTCCCAAAGGGGCCGATGCCGTATTGATGAGCCAGTTTTTAGATTGCTTTTCAGAAGAGGAAATTGTGTCCATACTCTCCCGGGCAAAAGAGTCGCTCAGTGAAAATGGCGCCATTTACATTCTGGAAACGTATTGGGACCGGCAAAATTTTGAGATTTCGGCTTTCAGCCTACAGCAAACGTCACTTTATTTTACAGTAATGGCCAATGGAAACAGCCAGATGTATCATTCAAAAAATATGATACAGTGTGTGCAAAAGGCGGGATTGTATATCGATGAGGATACTGATAACATCGGGATTACGCACACATTGTTCAAGTGCAAGAGAAAGTGATTGCTCTTACTTAATCACTTCCACCAATTCTCCTGAATTCAAAACATAATACTTTTTCTCAGGATCTTTTGATTTCTGAAGAGGAATGTACCTGATCTTGTTTTGTTCTATTTTCTTCTTCTGACGAAAGGGTTTGACGAATTTGGTTAGAAAAATGACCATCCACACTAGTGAGATCAAATAAATAGCGAGTATCATAACCATTTTACTTTAATTTGCTGTGAAACGAACTTTAAAAATCCAATTTAGAGTTTAAAGGTAGTGCTATTTCTGCCACCCCGCTTTCCTTGTTTTCGGGTAGCGTGTCGTAAGTAAGGAATATGTTTTTTTGAGAATATAATCGGAGGGGTACTAAAAAAAATAAAGAAAATTGACCTGATTATACACATCGAAAAATAAAAGTAAAGCTTTGTTTTTTAGACGTTAAATTATTGTTAATCAGTTATTTAAAATTTTTTGAAAGCGTATCAAGAATTAAAAATCAATCAATTTTACCGGGGCATAATTTCTTTTCTTTTATCAGCAAGGTTACTTTGAACCCATGTAGAAACGCGTGCTCAATTCCATACATAATAATAAACTATATAGCATTTTCGTTGCTTTTCGGTTTTTTAAAATGGAAACGATATCCGATTTTTTTCCCGCAAAAAGAAAACTCCAATTTTCTAACTGTTTTTTTTGGCGTTGTTGACAAGGCGCTCACAGAGGGAAGTGGTCATGTAAAGGAACTCCCCTCCCGAATTTCTTGTTTTTATTAGGAGCACAAGGCCAACGGGCAATGCCTAATGCATTGGTATACAGGAAAATGCCGTGAAAGCTTTAGAGCAAAAGACAGGGTTTTCGAACCCCAAAAATTTAAACACATGAAACTTCACCCCAACGAACTGCTCATTTATTACGATAATAAATCCAGTTCACACAGAAAAACCAAAGCCCTTGCCTACAGCATCTCCAGTCATGTGAAGGAGTTGGATATTGACCATTATAAGCTCACGAAGCTGATGTGGGGCGAAATACTGGAGCTTCTTCACCTGGAAGCCAAGCAATTGCTGAACAAAGCAGACCCGGCCTATCAGGCTGACATAGCGGGGCATAATTTTGACGACGACGGCTGGCTGGAAATACTGGTGAAGAACCCCCGGTTAATAAAAGCACCGATAGCTATCTTGAATAAAAAGGCAGTGCTATGCGAAAGCCCCAAAGACATCTACAAGCTTACCGGAGATGTGGCCACCACTGATGTGCCTGCTCAGTACTGAATACCACGCGTAGGCAGGTTTCATCACCGAATGGCCTTATCCAGCGAATACTTGCCCGGGCCGGTGAAATAAACGGCCAGGTAAATGGCGAGGAAAAGCAGGGCTTTTTCTTTGGCGCCAAAATCGTCGGGTCCATGTACAATAAGCAATGCCACTGCCATGGTGATGATAAGTGGAATGGCAGCCCATCGTGTCGCCAGGCCGAGGATCATCAACACACTGCACAGCACCTCTGCAAATACCGCCAGGATCAGGGATGGCCCCTCGCCAATACCCAGGGGGTCGCCAAACGCAAAGTTTCCATCCAGCACTTTCAATAGCTTCGGCCATCCGTGGGTAAGCATGGCGCCGCCGCCGGCCAGGCGCAAAAGTAGAATGCCAAGATCAATGGAAATGGGTTTTTTGGTGAGGAGGATTTTTTTCATGACGCTATCTCATATATGTTGTCAAAAATAGAGATTGGTTTTCAAAGCAGGAAATTTTTATTCAACGAACACTAACGTATGCCTGCCGATTGGCGTGCGGATTTACTTTATTGCGGCATTTTCCTTAATTTTGCCAGCTATGAAACGTGTGGCCTTTTATACGCTGGGATGCAAGCTTAATTTTTCAGAAACATCTACCATAGCGCGGATGTTCGAAAACCGGGGATATGAGAAAGTAGAGTTTCTTGATAAGCCCGATATTTTTGTGATCAACACCTGTTCGGTGACGGATAATGCCGACAAAAAGTGCCGAAAAATAGTGCGCGAGGCACAGAGCATTTCCGACAATCCCTACATTGTGATCATAGGCTGCTACGCACAGCTAAAACCCAAAGAAATAGCTGAAATTCCGGGTGTAGACGCCGTGCTGGGAGCTGCGGAAAAGTTCAGGCTGCTGGACTATCTCGATGGGTTTGTGAAAGAATGCAAACCAAAAGTCATTGCCGGAGAAGTAAAAGAGGCACGGCAGTTTAACAATGCCTTTTCGATCAACGACCGCACCAGAACCTTTTTGAAAGTTCAGGATGGCTGTGATTATTCCTGTACGTTTTGTACCATTCCCATGGCGCGGGGCAACAGCCGTAGCGATACGATTGAAAACGTGGTACAAAACGCCAGAAGTATCGCTGCTTCGGGGGTAAAGGAAATCGTGCTTACGGGGGTAAACACCGGCGATTTCGGGATACGCAATGGCAGGCGGGAGGATCGCTTTATCGACCTCGTAAGGGCGCTGGATGAGGTGGAGGAGGTAGAGCGCTTCAGGATATCTTCGATCGAGCCTAACCTGCTTACCGATGAGATCATTGAGTTTGTGGCCCAATCCAAAAAGTTTGCGCCTCATTTTCACATTCCCTTGCAGTCGGGCAGCGACAAGGTGCTGAAGCAGATGAAAAGGCGGTACTTAAGTCACCTTTATGTAGAGCGTGTCGGTAAGATTAAGGCGCTGATGCCGCACTGCTGTATCGGCGTGGATGTGATAGTGGGATTTCCGGGCGAAACGGAAGCGGATTTCTTGACTACCTACCGCTTTCTGAACGAATTGAATATTTCTTACCTGCACGTTTTTAGCTATAGCGAAAGGCCTAATACCGAGGCCATTACCCTTGGTGGGGTGGTACCTGCCAAAGAAAGGGAGAGAAGATCAAAAATGCTGCGTGGTCTTTCGGAGAAAAAGAGACGGTATTTCTACGAACAACATGCAGGGCAGGAGGGTACGGTCATTTTTGAAAATGATATCGAAGATGGCAAAATGCACGGTTTTACCGAAAACTATATTCGGGTGGCTGCCAAGTACGATCCTGTGCTTATCAATGAAGCGAAAAAGGTGCGCCTTCTACATCCAAATGAACGGGGAAATATGGAAGTGGAAGAGCTGGATGAAATTGTGGTACATTAAGCTCTCTGCGCTTTATTCCTGAATTTTGCTAACAAGATCACCGAAGTCTTTCCAACGACCATTTTTAGGGTTGGCAACCTATGATGCCCTCTGCGCTACGTTGAGCCTTTCCCTTCAGCTCTCTTTACTTCTCTTCTCCTTCGCCCGGTTCATATAGGTGTCGGCTGAGAACTTGCCTGAGCCATAAACCAGGAAAAACAGCAGCAAAACGAGTGTGACGATCGAAATGCCGAGCTCCGACTGGGCCGAGAAAAAGCCTTTTTCAGCATTGACAAAAATGACGGCACCCAATAAGACGGGAAGCTGGCAAATGACGGCAAACCTAGTGAGCAAGCCCAAAGCGATGAGAATGCCGCCCGTCAGGTGGGCAAACACGACGTAGTGCATCAGGCCTATGGCGATGAATTCAAAACGGCTGTTGGTGATGATTTTGTTCAAGCCTTCCAGATCGGTAATAAACATAATACCCTTCGCTAAAATGAAGAGACCCAAAGCGACGCGCAGGTAGTCGAGCCACACAAACTGGTGTGTTGCCGACCAGTGGTCAATTTTCTGTAAGGTATTCATAAGCATTCAGATTGGTTTGCAAAACGTTTATAATAAATAAGTTACGCGTTTTGCCTGAGGTTTCATAGCTGCTAAGCGACAAATGACATTACCGAAAGGCGCGAAGCCCGCCAAGGAAGGTGATCGGTTCTGTTATTTTTTGAAAAACTTCTCGGTGCGGTTGTCGATGTTGAGGTAGTAGAGACCCGCTTTCAGATTGGTGCAGTTGATCACATCAGAGTCGCCTTTGGCCATTAACCGTCCTCCCGGATCGAGGATTTCGTAGTACGTTTTGCGAGAAAGGAATATTTTGTCTACCACCCTTACCGGATGGAAAGAAACCGGCTCCACATTGCTGAAATGCTCGAAAACGTTGGAGTAGAATATGTTTCCATTTTCAGTGATGTATTTGATTCTCAGTTTATTGTCTCCGGTATGGTAGCGCGGGGCAATACTGTATTGGTTGGTTTCGAAATTGCCTTTCCCATACACGGTCTTTTCCTCCACCCAGGAGTTGTGCGCGAATACTTCTATGTAAAACAGGCCGTCTTTGTACTCTCCCCTTGTCATCCAGGTGATTTCGCTTTCATTGGCATTCACTGCCAGAAACTGAAATTTACTCTTAGATCGAATGACCTGCGGGTTGATGATCTTCGGCACACACCCGCTTCGATGCACCACGCGAATTACTACCGGATCGCCTACTTGCAGGAAGTCGAGTTTTATCTCGAAAGCAGAGGTCTTCGGGTTGCTGATTTTAAGCTCGTCATTCACATACACAAACTGGGTGCAAAAGTTGATTTTGTCATCAGAAAGGGGGTTCTGCACATAGATGTTCTTGCCCTGGTACTCGCCCGTCGCAAAAAATTCATTGGCAAAGGAGAACAGCGGAGCTAAGATCAGCAACAAGGAAAAAACCTTCGGCATGGTAGTGGAATAACGCTTCATCGAAATATCAATCTGCAAAGGTGCCTATAATTGCTTAAACATTCAAGACGATTTTTATGGGTTTCCGGCGGCGAAGCCCCGCAAAGACAAAAAGTATTGCCTGAAAGAGTATTTAGTGAGGAACGTTTCAATACAATGATAATTATGGTAAATTGTTTTTTCCATTGACGACCAAATATCCAAAAAGTTTATGAGTAAAATCGAGCATCCCTTTTACATCCGTATTACTGTTCTTCTTTTCTTGTTTACGCTGCTTTTCTTTGGGCTCATCAATGCGCGCGATTTCCTTTACCCGGTGGGCCTGGCTATTTTATTTTCGGGGCTGCTGTATCCCATGGTGTCCTTTCTGCAGAAAAAGAAATTCCCAAAGGCATTGGCCATTCTCACGGCCATTTTTTCGGCTATTATTGTCATTGGCGGTTTGGGGTATTTGCTTAGCGTGCAGTTTGGGATATTTCTGGAAAATTTCGGAGAGCTGAAAAGCCAGGCCTCCGCCAATATGGAACTCATCAGGCAGTCGCTTCGCGAGCGCACGGGCCTTCAGCTGAGATTGAGTTCCGATTGGCTGTTCGATCAGTTGAATGGCATATCTGGCGAAGTTTTTACCGCTACTACCGGCACCATTGTGAAAATAGGACTGCAGCCTGTTTACGTTTTTTTCTTTCTTTATTATAGGGAAAAGTTCTTCCGGTTTATCTATAAAATAGTGCCCGAGCGACGACATACTACCGTGAAAGAGATCCTTTCAGAATGTGGAGTGATTTCAAAAAATTATTTAGGAGGGCTGTTTGTAGTCGTGTTGATTCTCTGCGTTATCAATTCCCTGGGCTTGTATGTCATAGGTATCAAGTACGCCATTCTGTTCGGTATTCTATCGGCTATTGCCAATTTTATCCCCTATTTCGGCACGCTCATTGGCGGCAGCATTCCTCTGCTGTATACCCTGGTAGCAGAGAGCCCTACCAAGGCCCTGTATGTCGTTATCCTATTTATCGTTATCCAGTTCCTTGAAAACAATATCCTAACGCCGCGTATCACCGGGGGCCATGTGAATATCAATCCCATTATTACTATCATGGGCATTATCATCGGAGGAATGGTGTGGGGTATTCCCGGTATGTTTCTGAGTGTCCCCTCCCTGGCCGTAATCAAGTCGATTTGCAGCCATATCAAATCACTGCAGCCTGTGGCTTACCTC
>CAYUJK010000085.1:9943-11307 GCA_964444895.1 uncultured Roseivirgaceae bacterium | reverse complement strand
TGTTGGGGAACTACGGAAAAACAATAGACATAGCTGCGCCCCTGTATTTGCGTGAAGGAAGCGACAAGCAAATGGACAGCTTTGTAGCTGACTTAGGTGCAGGCAAAGTAAACGGGGTTATTTTCTACAACTGTAACCCTGTGTACGACCATCCGCGGGGAGTTGAAATAGCCGCTTCCATCCAAAAAGCTGAGTTGAGAATATCTACCTCAGACAGAAAAGACGAAACAGCAGCACTTGCCGAATACGCTGCGCCGGATCACCATTACCTGGAGTCTTGGAATGACGCAAACCCGGCAAAAGGACACTATAGCCTGGTGCAGCCAACGATTTCTCCACTTTTCAATACCCGGCAAGCACAGGATTCGCTGTTGTCGTGGGCTGGTGTCAACACTTCTTACTATGACTACCTCAAGAATAACTGGAAAGAGAGTCTCTTTACTTCTCAAACCAAAGAAGCAGATTTCGAAACTTTCTGGCAACGCAGCCTTCATGACGGGGTGTTCTCTGTGGCACCCGACAGCGAAGAAGCGCCGTCTTTTTCAGCTGATATTTCAAGCGCGCTGGCAGGTATTTCCAAAAACTATAGAGCATCAAATGAGACTCCGGAACTTGTATTTTATACAACGGTAGCTATCGGAGATGGCTCTCAGGCCAACAATCCCTGGTTGCAGGAGATGTCCGACCCTATCTCAAAAGCATGTTGGGATAATTACCTTACAGTGAGCCAGTCCTGGGCTGAGGCCAACAATGTAAAAATGAAGGAAAGCAAAACCGTGCTTGCTTCAGTGACAATCGACGGGCAGGAAATCAAAGTGCCGGTATTGGTGCAGCCCGGACAGGCCGAGGGAACTTTCGGCCTTGCTTTGGGATATGGAAGAACCCACGCCGGAAAAGTGGGCAACAAAGTAGGCGTGAATGTTTATCCATTTATCAAGAAAAACAATAACTATTTCTCCACTACGCGCACAGATGCAGTGGAGATAAAAGTAACCGGCGAATCATATACACTGGCGCAAACGCAGACCCACCACACCTTTATGGCCCGGGCGAGCGTGATCCAGGAAGCAACCTTGGCGGAGTATCAGAAAGATGCCTACGCTGGCAGGTACCAGCCGCATATAGCTACCTCTGATGCGCTGGCGAAAAAATTAGGCAGAGAGCCAGGAAAAGTGCCCCCAAGAGCTATATCGCTTTGGAAAGGGCATGAGTACCCGAATCACCACTGGGGTATGGCTATTGATTTGAATTCCTGCTTTGGATGTGGCGCTTGTACTATCGCCTGCCAGGCCGAAAACAACGTACCGGTAGTAGGAAAAGCCGAAGTGGCTAATCGCCGGGAAATGCATTGGATCAGAATAGAC
>CAYUJK010000085.1:5540-9843 GCA_964444895.1 uncultured Roseivirgaceae bacterium | reverse complement strand
GTCCGCTCAAGAGGTGTGATGGAAAAATGTACTTTCTGTGTACAAAGAATTCAGGCGGGTAAGCTGGAGGCTAAAAAAGAAGGTAGACGACCAAAAGACGGGGAGATCACTACGGCTTGCGCTGCAGCATGTGCTACAGGAGCTATTGTGTTTGGTGATTTGAAAGATAAAGAAAGCCGAGTGGCCAAACTGCTCCAACTTACTGACGAGAATGGAAAGAGCGAAGTAAAAGAGCCGAGAGCCTACCACGTATTGGAGGAGATCAACGTGAGTCCGAATGTGTGGTATTTCTCTAAAATCAGGAATAAAGACGAAGAATTAGCATAACAGATAATTATGGAAGTTGTTTCATCAGTAAGATCACCTTTAGTAACCGGGGGTAAAACGGTTGCAGACGTTACTGAAGATATCTGCAAAAGAGTAGAGGCCAGCCCGCCCAAATCATGGATGCTGGCTGTAGCAGTGTCTCTGGCGGTTCTTGCCTTTGGAGCGTATACGGTTTACCGTACCGTTTGGGATGGGATAGGTATGTGGGGTCTGAACAAAACCATCGGTTGGGCCTGGGATATCACCAACTTCGTATGGTGGGTGGGTATAGGCCACGCAGGAACACTGATATCAGCTATTCTTCTTCTGTTCAGACAAAAATGGAGAATGTCAATCAACAGAGCTGCAGAGGCGATGACCATATTTGCCGTACTTTGTGCCGCCTTTTTCCCCTTCGTACACATGGGCCGGCTCTGGGTAGGATTTTACTGGGTGCTTCCCCTGCCGAACACCTGGGGTTCGCTGTGGGCCAACTTTAACTCTCCTCTCCTATGGGACGTTTTCGCCATCTCTACCTACTTTACCGTATCGCTGGTGTTTTGGTACCTCGGCCTTATCCCCGACTTTGCTACTATTCGGGACAGGGCAACAAATAAAATTTCAAAACTTGTTTATGGTGCACTCAGCTTTGGCTGGACGGGTGGCGCTAAAGATTGGTCGCGATACGAAACGGTATCGCTCATCCTCGCTGGTCTCGCTACACCGCTGGTACTGTCTGTTCATACAATCGTATCGTTTGACTTTGCCACTTCTGTGATCCCGGGATGGCACACCACCATTTTCCCTCCATACTTCGTTGCGGGGGCTATCTTCTCGGGTTTTGCCATGGTGCTTACCCTGATGCTCATTACGCGTAAAGTTTACAAACTGGAAGATTACATTACCATAGGACACATAGAACTGATGAATATTATCATCATCATCACAGGATCTATTGTGGGTGTGGCGTACCTTACAGAGCTTTTCATTGCCTGGTATTCAGGTGTGCCGGCTGAGCAGTATGCGTTCATCAACAGGGCCACAGGTCCTTATGCCTGGGCTTACTGGATTATGATGACTTGCAATGTGATCTCACCTCAATTGTTCTGGTTCAAGAAAATTCGGACAAACCTCGTAGCCACGTTTATCCTTTCGATTGTCGTGAATATCGGGATGTGGTTCGAGCGCTTTGTGATCATCGTAACTTCGCTTCATAGGGACTATCTACCATCAAGCTGGGCCATGTTTAGCCCCACCTTGTACGATATCGGAGACTACATATTCACCTTTGGAGTGTTCTTCTTTTTGTTCTTTTTGTTTGCCAAGTTTTTCCCGGTGATTAACATGGCCGAAGTTAAGAGCATTATAAAAGCCCATACAACAACGGAAAAAGCTGAAAAATAAAGATGGAAGCAGGTAAAAATTATATTCTTGGTGTTTACAGCGACGAAGATGTGCTGCTGAAAGCCATCCGAAAAGTGAGGGAGAGCGGGATCAAAATAGAGGAAGTTTTTTCTCCTTTTCCGGTGCATGGGATTGATGATGCACTGGGGTACAAGAGATCAAAGCTCACCATTGCTGCCTTTATGTTTGGCGCTTTGGGAACTACCCTTGCCCTTACTATGCAATACTGGATGCTCGGCGTAGACTGGCCTATGATCATTGGCGGTAAAAATTTCGCTTCGTTGCCTACCTTTATCCCCGTTACATTCGAACTCACTGTTCTCCTTAGCGCGCTGGGCATGGTAGCCACCTTTATGATTGCAAGTAATTTGAAGCCCTACAAGAAACCGAAGATATTTGACGTACGGATCACCGATGATAAGCACGTGGTGGCTATAGACCTTTCGGTAAACACACTGGAAAAAGATAAGCTAAGGAAGATTCTCGAAGAATCCGGTGCGAATGAAGTGAATGAAAAGAGTTTCGAATAAAATTAAGTGTCAGATAATGCAAAGAAGCAGAACATATTCAGCCATTATTCTACTAGGGGTAGTTGCCATGCTGTGGTCTTGCAAGGCCAAGAATGACTATCCCGGATTGGAGTATGCTCCTAATATGTACAACGCTGTTCCTTACGAGCCTTTGTCGCAGATTACCGATGAAAGCGAAGGAAAATGGCTGAGTACACGAATCGATGAGAAAGGGGAATACTACAATACCAATCCTAATAACCCTTACAACATGAACATGAGGGCGCCTGTGCCGGGTACCGTAAAACGCTCTAAGGATGGCATTTTGCCTTATACCATTCCTAAAGATAGCTTTGCGTTGGCGGCCCGGACACTGAAAAACCCCATCGATTCTACCAATGAAATTATCAGTGAGGGACAAGTGCTTTATGCGAAGTATTGTAACCACTGCCATGGTCCCGAAGGTCAGGGAGACGGCAAGGTGGGGGTTGTGATCAAGGGTATACCCGCTTACAATGTAGGGCGGGTGAAAGATCTGCCTGAAGGTCACATTTACCATGTAATTACTGCAGGATATGGAAGAATGGGGGCGCATGGATCACAAATAAGCCCTGTCAACAGATGGAAAATAGTAAGGTATGTTCAAACCCTTCAAAATCAGAACTAAAAACCGATTAAGAGATCATGTCAGAAGATAAGTTCATATATACCGATAAAGCAAAGAAGAACCTGATCGTTCTTGCTGTTGCCGGCATTTTGGTAGCCTTACTTGGGGTAGTACTCCTGAATGTAGGGAGTCACGGGCATGGAAGTCATGATGCGGCGGACGCCGGTCACCATTTTCACTGGACCAGCAGATTGTTCGTTTCGCTGTGGCACAACAGCACGTTCTTTGCCGGGATAGCTATTATTGGCGTTTTCTTCGTAGCATTTAACTACGCGGCACAGGCTGGATGGTCGGCTTACTTTAAGCGTATCCCGGAGGCCTTCGGTCATTGGCTTCCTTATGCAGGCTTGCTAATGATCGGATTGTTTTTTGTTACAAACTTTACTTCGCCCGTACATTTTCATGTTTTCCACTGGCTCGACAGCTCACTCTACAACGAATTTCTTGAAGACGGGACTCAAAACCCGCACTACGATAGCATTATTGCCGGCAAGGAGGGATATCTGAATATCACATTCTTCTTGATAAGAATGGTAGCCTACTTTGTGCTGTGGTATTTTATGTGGAAGTTGATCAGGAATGCTTCGCTCCGTGAAGACCTGGAGGGAGGTAATCAGCATTGGTTTAAAATGCGGTCTTTATCAGCAATTTTCCTCGTAATTTATGCTGTAACATCTTCTACCTCCGCATGGGACTGGATAATGTCGATAGATACACACTGGTTCAGCACCATGTTTGGCTGGTACAATTTTGCATCATGGTTTGTGGCCGGGCTGTGTACCATCACACTTATACTTATCTATCTCCACGACCACGGATATTTTCCGGAGCTGTCGTCAAGCCACCTTCACGATTTAGGTAAGTTTATTTTTGGCTTCAGTATCTTTTGGACGTACGTGTGGTTTTCGCAATTCATGCTGATTTATTACGCTAACATTCCAGAGGAGTCGGTCTACTTCGTCGAGCGACTTTCGAGTGGTCTATATGGGCCGATGTTTTATGCCAATATTTTCATAAACTTTGCATTCCCATTTTTGTTTTTAATGACGAGGGACGCAAAGCGACATAAGATTTTCTTAAAGATCGTATGTGTAGTATTGATTTTCGGGCATTGGCTTGATTTCTACCTAATGATGGCGCCTGGTACGCTTTCAGAAAACGGCGGTATCGGACTCATAGAGATAGGTGTGGCAATGTTGTTTATGGCTGGATTCCTGGCTGTAGTATTGTCTGGAATGGCAAAGGCGCCGCTGGTTGCCAGAAATCACCCCATGCTGAAAGAGAGTTTGCATCATCATATTTAAGCTATTAACATTTAGGACATGACTGGTTTTGTGATTGTATTAGTACTATTCCTTATTGTAGCCATTCTTTTTGCCTTGTTCAGGCTATATAAGCTGGTAGAAGTCATTAGGGA
>CAYUJK010000085.1:0-5440 GCA_964444895.1 uncultured Roseivirgaceae bacterium | reverse complement strand
AAACTTGAATTGATATGGACCGTTGTGCCCGCTGTGGCGTTGACAGGACTTGTGCTGTATGGCCTTTTGGTATGGAACGACGTGATGAAACCGGCTCCCAAAGATGCTGAGGTGATTGAGGTAATGGCGTACCAGTTTGCCTGGAAGGCTCGCTACCCCGGCAAAGACAAGCAACTGGGGGAATACGACTTCCGATTGATTGACACCCAGAATGAATTTGGAATGGATTTCAACGACAGAGCGTCGTTTGACGACTTCATTCCCAGGGAATTGTATCTTCCCAAAGGAAGGCCTGTAGAAATAAAAATACGCGCAAGAGATGTGCTGCATAGTTTTTACCTGCCGCATTTCAGGGTAAAGATGGATGCGGTGCCTGGTATGCCTACGAGGTTTGGTTTTGTGCCCACAAAAACTACCGAAGAGATGCGGGCAGAGACCGGAAATCCGGATTTTAACTATGAGTTGGCTTGTGCCGAGATTTGTGGAAGAGCACACTTTTCCATGAGGATGATAGTGAATGTGCTGGAGCCGGAGGAATACGACAAATGGTATGCGGAGCAAGAGTCTTGGTTGTCAAAAAATCCCAACTATCTTTCCAGTGTTCCGGGCAAGACAAAGGAATTGGCAGTATTGGAAGCAAGTATCAAGGAATAGAAGGTTTGAAAGAAAAGAAATAGGAATATGTCAGCAATAGCAACACATGCGGATGTGCATGAACACCACCACGAACACAAGGAGACTTTCATCACCAAGTATATATTCTCGCAAGATCACAAAACCATTGCCAAGCAATACCTGATCTCAGGTATTTTCTGGGCAATAATCGGAGGACTGTTTTCACTAATTTTCAGGCTTCAGTTGGGATTTCCTGATATGAGCCTTGAGTTTTTGCGTCCCATACTTGGTGGATGGATTACTGACACCGGTAAATTAGACCCAGAGTTCTACCTGGCACTCGTTACGATGCATGGCACCATCATGGTGTTTTTCGTGTTGACAGCCGGTCTTAGTGGAACGTTCAGTAACTTCCTTATTCCCCTGCAAATAGGCGCCCGGGACATGGCTTCAGGCTTTATGAACATGCTTTCCTACTGGTTCTTTTTCCTTTCCAGTGTCATTATGTTTATTTCCCTGTTCATTTCGACAGGCCCGGCTTCCGGGGGGTGGGTGATATACCCGCCGCTAAGTGCCCTGCCTCAGGCGATGTCGGGGTCAGGATTAGGCATGACTCTCTGGCTGGTGGCAATGGCCCTGTTTATCGTGTCCACTTTGTTGGGCGGTATCAACTACATTACCACGGTTATCAACATGCGTACGCGGGGAATGACTTTCGGAAGGATGCCTCTTACGATATGGGCGTTTTTCCTTACAGCAATTATTGGTTTACTTTCTTTTCCGGTGCTGTTTGCGGCGGCGTTGTTGCTGATTTTTGATCGCAGCTTCGGTACAGCCTTTTACTTGTCAGAGATATTTATCGGTGGAGAAGCCTTACCTCAATTGGGAGGTAGTCCTATTCTTTTCCAACACTTGTTTTGGTTCCTGGGGCACCCAGAGGTGTATATAGTTCTTTTGCCTGCACTAGGAATTACTTCAGAAATTATTGCAACGAATTCGCGAAAGCCCATTTTCGGATACAAGGCCATGATACTTTCGATGCTGGCCATCACGATCCTCTCGTTCGTAGTGTGGGCTCACCACATGTTTGTTACCGGTATGAACCCTTTCCTTGGATCAATTTTTATGCTCCTCACGCTGATCATTGCTATACCTTCGGCGGTGAAGGTGTTTAACTATCTCACTACCCTGTGGAAGGGAAATATTGTGTTTACTCCGGCCATGTTGTTTTCTATTGGTCTGGTATCTTTCTTTATTTCGGGCGGACTAACGGGGATATTTCTTGGGAACTCCGCGGTAGACATACAATTGCACGACACGTATTTTGTGGTGGCTCACTTTCACCTGGTGATGGGAAGCGCTTCGTTCTTCGGGATGCTGGCGGGAGTGTATCATTGGTTCCCGAAAATGTTTGGCAGAATGATGGACGATAAGCTGGGATATATTCACTTCTGGCTAACCTTTGCAGGGGTGTATCTCGTGTTTTTCCCAATGCACTACATCGGTATTGCAGGGTTTCCCAGACGATATTACTCATTTACCAATTTCGACGCTTTCAGCATGTTCGGTGATCTGAATGCGCTGGTGAGTGTGGCGGCTATTTTTACCTTTGGCGCTCAGTTTATTTTCATCTTTAACTTTTTCTATAGTATGTACAGGGGTAAAAAGGCGCCCGCCAACCCCTGGAGGTCAAATACCCTGGAGTGGACTACTCCACGCGTGCCTCAGCATGGAAACTGGCCGGGAGAGATTCCGTGTGTGTTCCGTTGGCCTTATGATTATAGCAAGCCCGGTGCAAAAGAAGATTTTATACCGCAAACGATACCTTTTTCTGAAACGCCCGAATCGAATCTTCCTCATGAAAACGAGCTGATTTCGGAAGAAGAAGAAATTAGAAATATTGTGGTGGAAGAAGACGGCAGCAGCCATTAACGATTTCGGTTTTTAGGCAATGCAAATTGGTTTTGCAGTTTGTAATAGTAAACAGGCAGTAGTAAATGATAGCAAGCGCAGTAGATAAGGCAGGTTTAGCAAGGTTGATTGTAGGTAAAGTCAGCGCATACTATGAGCTGATAAAATTCCGGCTGTCCTTTCTCGTTGCTTTTTCTTCAGGGTTTGGTTATATACTGGCTAGTCAAAGCCAGTTCCAGTGGTCAGCTTTCATGCTTTTTTGCCTGGGGGCAATTGCCATTTCAGGCGCAGCGATTACCATCAACCAGATATTGGAAAAAGACTACGATCGTTTGATGAAGCGCACTGAAAACCGACCACTGCCCACCGGGCGGGTAGGAGTAAACGAGGCCTGGGTGTTTTCTATGGCTCTGCTTTCCCTGGGGATATTTATCCTGGTGCAGTACAGCAATTATATTACGGTAGCCTTGTCGTTGCTGTCGTTTTTGCTATATGCCTTTGTGTACACGCCCCTGAAGCGGGTGGGGCCCATAGCGGTTTTTGTAGGAGCCATACCGGGCGCGCTGCCGCCGTTGTTAGGATGGGTGGCCTATACAGGCACCATCTCATACGAGGCAGCAATTATCTTTGGTATTCAGTTCATCTGGCAGTTTCCTCACTTTTGGGCTATTGCCTGGGTGGCAGATGAGGACTACAAAAGAGCCGGTTTTAAATTGCTTCCCGGAAAGGGAAAGAAAGATTTGAATACGGCCGTCAACATAATGATTTACACGTTGTTTTTGATTCCCTTCGGTCTTTTGCCAGCCAAATTCGGCCTTACAGGGATCAATTCGGCAGTGATAGCGACGATTTGCGGGGTGTTGTTTCTCGCGCAGACGTTTCAGTTGATAAAAGACAATTCGCGAAAATCGGCCTTGAAGATCATGTATGGGTCTTTCTTATATTTGCCGGTAGTTCAGATCGCGTACTTGATAGACAAGGTGCAATGAGAGAAGACTTACAATTAATGCAGGAATCCAGGACACCGCTTTCCATGAACCCAAGGAAATTTGCCCTTTGGCTCTTCATAGGCACGGTGGTGATGCTTTTCGGAGCGTTTACCAGCGCTTTTATTGTGGCTACCTCGGAGCGCGCGGTTCAGGACGTGGCACTTCCTGATGTGCTTCTCTATTCCACTATCGTCATCGTATTGAGTAGCGCTACCATGCATTACGCCTATTTTTCGGCCCGGAAAGATGAGCTATCGCGAATGAAAGTGATGCTTGGCGTTACATTAGTGCTTGGTGCCGTTTTTCTTGTGTTGCAATATTATTCCTGGAAATCGCTTGTAGACAGCAATATTTACTTTAGCAGTAACTACGTTGCGGGCTCATTCATATATGTGCTCACCGGATTTCACGGTCTGCACATCGTAAGTGCGCTGGTCTTTTTACTGGTTGTGATCCGGTCGGCCACGAAATTAAAAATACATTCCAAGAGCACAGATCAGATTGAAATGTGCACTACTTACTGGCACTTTCTGGGTGCATTGTGGTTGTATTTGTATATCTTTTTGTTATTGAATTTTAATTAAATAAATATTGATTCCATGGCGTCAACAGTTACAGTAGGATCGGCGAAAAACGTTTGGAAAGGTGGGGCTTCTCCCCTGAGGGCAAGTTATGGAAAGCTCATGATGTGGTTTTTCCTTTTGTCAGATGCACTCACCTTTTCGGGATTGCTGATCACTTATGCTTTTTTGAGGTATAGTAAGCCTGCGTATTCGGGCTCGGTTGCGGAGTTTGTTCCCTCTACCTCGCCGCTCAATACTACTGGCGAGTTGTACTGGCCTATTCCCGAGAAAGTGTTTGCGGGCATGCCGTTTCTGCATGGCATAGAGCTGCCCCTGGTTTTTGTGGCCATCATGACGTTTGTATTGATCTTGAGTAGTGTAACGATGGTGTTGGCTGTAGAAGCTGGTACCAGGATGGACAGAAAAGGAGTGATGAAGTGGATGCTCTGGACCATCATAGGCGGAATAGCCTTTTTAGGGTGTCAGGCATGGGAGTGGACGCACTTTATTTCAGGATCAGGAAAGGAAGGTTGGGGTATAGACCTCACAGGAAATGGCATCATAGATTTTGTGGGCGCCAATCTGCAAATGAACGAATACGGCCCCCCCTTGTTTGCTGCGTTGTTCTTTTTCATCACAGGATTTCACGGCACGCACGTTTTAAGCGGGGTGGTTATCAACATTATTATTTTCTACCAGGTGTCGGTAGGTGTAATGGAAAAGCGGGGGCACTATGAGATGGTGGAGAAAGTAGGCCTCTACTGGCACTTTGTGGATCTCGTTTGGGTATTTGTATTTACATTTTTCTACTTAATATAATCAGGACTATGGCATTAGATGAACATTCAAGCATTGAGGTAAAACCGGTCGATAAGTCAAAAGTTTGGCTTTTAGTGAAAGTGGCCATCATACTGGCGGTTCTCACGATATTAGAATTTGCCATTGCCTACATAGCGCCGGAGTCATGGAAATGGTTTAAGATTACCGTATTTGTTAGTCTTACCATTGTTAAAGCTTTTTATATCGTGGCGGAATTCATGCACTTGAAATATGAAGTAAAGACCCTGATATGGTCTATCCTCATACCTATGATTTTTGTGGTGTGGTTTATTATTGCCATGGTCAACGAAGGGGGCGCTGTTTTCAGGGCTATTTATTAAATAAGTGAAAATAGGTTGACCAGGTAGTTCAAGCTGCGTAGCCCAGATAGAAGCGGGCAATGTTGTGCTTACATCAGTTACTTAATTGACCTATTGCACTTGATTAACTACGATCAATGAAGAAGGCGTCAGTACTTATCCTCACTTTTCTCATACCCGTACTGATTGCTGTTTTCCTCAAGTTTTTTAGTGTAAATCACTT
>CAYUJK010000084.1:0-11312 GCA_964444895.1 uncultured Roseivirgaceae bacterium | reverse complement strand
CGGGAGTATACGATGGAGAGGAGATAAAGCTCTATATCAATGGGGAATTAGATTCTACTCACCCGATGCCCCAGGGAGAGTTGAGCAAAACGACCAACCCGATCTACATCGGCGCCTCCCAATTTTATCCCCGGAATTTTTCAGGCAAGATCGACGAGGTATACATCTACAACCGCCCACTAAGCGTAGAAGAGATCGAGAACCTGTACCTGGGAAGCTACACCCTTCCTGAAGCCCCGCAGCTCACGGCACAATTGATCAACCAAGACAGCATCCGCCTCACCTGGGATGAAGATACGAATATCCAGGGCTATGTGCTGGAAAGGAAAGTAAATGAAGGAACATTTGCCTTGCTGGACTCGATAGCCGCTCCCGCAACTGCTTATATCGACACGGCCATTACGGTAGGCAATCACTATACCTACCGGATCAAGGGGTATAATTTGGTAGGAGAGTCGGGGTATAGTGGGGAGGTTGTGGTAGACATTGAAGAAATTTTACCTACAGAGTACTACGCCATCTCTTCTGGCAATTGGAATGACCCAGCAGTCTGGAGCCTAACCCCTGGTGGAGTGCAAGCAGAGACAATTCCTACGCAGTGGGATAAAGTTCACATAAATGGGTTTACAGTGAATATTGAGGAAGACGTTAATTCCGGAATAATTGAATTGACAAATGAGAATCCAGGAACAGGCTTGATGGTTAATGGAGGAACACTAAAAGTTTATGGCAAGATAAGCATTAAAAAGATTGATGGATCGGCCCATATAGTGAATTTCCATGTTGCCAATATAGCAAGACTGGAAGTTCTTGATGAAAATTAAGCAATTGAAAAGAAATAAAAACATATCACACCTTATCCTTTTTCTCACCACCGCAACTGTTTGGATGATGGGGTCTGTTTCTATTACTTATGGGCAGGAAGCTGTAAAGGAAGAAATCCAAATTGATAAAGGGGTAGTGATGGATACTACAAGTCTGAAGCATTCATTTAACGGACAAGTTGAGGAAATGAAATGGGATAGTGCCAGGATTAGTGAAGTGACTGAAGCCCTAAAGCAAGAGTTTAGGAAAGACCTCGAAAGTAGTCTAAATGGGTTGGTGTTGAGCGATTTGAGTAAGGATGATGTTGATCAGAGAGTTTCCGGGTTGTTGAACAATTACAAAAATCATAAAAAAATCAATCAAGTCTCCGAATATGATGATCAGTTTATGGAAAAGCTTGGAGATTTTGGTAATGAAGAAGTAATAGGAGAATGGCTCAATGATAAGATAACTTACACTAAAATATTTGAGGAAGAGCCCCAAAGAGTTTTTAAAGACAAACAACTGCTCAAGAAAAAATTGAGCGAGCAAAACAAACTGCAAAAGGAAAAAGCAGCACTGCTTAATAACTGGGAAGGAGATGGCGCTTTGCTCAATCAATACCACAAGTACCTTGGAGGTTCACTTGATTTCGAAGAAGTCAAGCAGTCAGCAAAATCGCCTAAAGAGAAGTCTTCAAAAAAGGGGAATAGAAAAATGCTTAAAAAAGTGGAAACACTTAATCGCAAGGAAACTAAGTTGAAAAAGGAGGTAGAGAAAAATGAATATGTAAAAAAGATATACCAAGAGCACGGGGAGGAATTGGGACAGATGAAAGAGCTACGTGACAATGGAGAACTGGATGAAGAAATATTAAATCGGAAGTTGAACCAACAGGTAGATTCGGAAGAATTGACGGCATTGCTTAACAATGATTTCTTGTCGTCTAAGGTTGCCGAGCATCAAAACAATATAGGAAAAGTAGGAGCAGGAGTCATAAAAAAGGAAGTGGTAGAGGCATTGGACTCTACTCAGGAGGATTGGCTGAAAGATGCAGAAAAAGCCTTGAAAAATCCGGAGAAAGATAAAAGGGAAATTTCTGAAATAGTTCTTAAGGATTCGCATAAAGACAAAGTAATGCCTCAGAATATGTTTTTTGATGGTATAATCAGCTTTGCAAACAGTGATTTTGCAGTTTTTAGCATTTCACCTAATGTGGGTTACGAATTCCGAAAAGGCACCTCTGTTGGGGCAGGATTGACCCTGCATCATACGGAAGATAAAGAGGCTCATATCCGAACAGCCCTGGACTATAAGGTTTTTGGCAGGCAGGAATTTTTTAGAAATATTCTTTTTATCCAATCTGAATATATCGCCATGATACCAGGTATTTCCTATTTGGACGTAAGGGATGGGAATTATGGGTATCGTAATACTATGTTGATTGGCGGCGGCGTCAATTTGAAGATAAAAGAAAAGCTGATATTTAGTTTCGGATTGATGTACAATGTAAATCAAAGTATGGGCTTGCCTACTTATGAGTCTCCATTGTTGTCAAGGTTTGGTGTAAAAATATTTTAACGATGATATACCGATATACAATTTTCATTCTCTTTCTGGTGTTGATTGCCGGAAATGTGTGTGGGCAGAGTCTTTCTACAAAAAGTGAAGTGTCAAATAGGGTATGTTTAAATGATGTCAGAAAGGACGAAAAAATTCTTTTAAAGCATCCTGAAATCACGATCTCAGTAAAGAGTAATCGTAATGAAATTCTCTCATGCCAAATATGGAAAGGAAAGACTTCCATCAAAGAGTTTGAATTGCCTTTGGAATATGGGATTAGTGAACATGTGGTTAGCCTGCAAAATCTTTCCGAAGGGCTTCAGAATGGCCAGGTTTATCATATCAAATTCCAGGGAAAGTATTTTGGCAAGGGAAGTTTTGATTTTTATATGGAATTGCCCCCCATTATGCCTACCCCAATAGCGAATATTCAGGTATTGCCGATAGATGTTCATTGTGATGGTATTTCCACATCCTCGGTGGAGTGTGTTGGGGGTGTGCAAGGAGGAGTAGCCCCCTACAAACTCACCTGGTTAGTGAGCAAGGGGCCATATATTAAAGACTTGATCAATCAACCAATTGCTTATGAATTGACGAACAGTGCAGATTTAAGCAGGTTGATGGTGTCTGAAGTGTTGGACTTATACATCACCATGTTGGTGGAAGATGCCTGTGGAAATACAGATAAAAGGGTTATGCATCTCAAGTGCAGCGATGATGAAAAAGATGGAATGATCCATTTTCAACCTATTGATTTAAAAATAAACAGAACCTATCCTGATTTGTGATGAGGAAAATATGGATTCTTTTGAGTGTGGCTAACTTTTGTCTGGTGATATTGCTTGGAGTGGTATTGGCTTTTCATTTTTTCCGGGCTCCCACTTATGCATTTGTGGTCAATCAAAAGGTCTTTGCTGAGTTTAAAGGTAGGGAAGAGCTGAATAGTAAGTTTGAATATCTTCAACAACGACATAAAGAAGTACTGGATTCTATGTATATGGAATTGCAAAGGGGGAACAACGAAGTAAGCATGGAAATTTTTCAGGAAAGGAGTCGAAAATTTCTGGAAGACGAGCAGCAGGTTTCAGAACGATATACCCAGCAAATTTGGAAACAGATTAACGAATATCTCCATGATTACGGAAAAGAATATGGGTATGACATGATTTTAGGAGCGGACGGAACCGGCTCGCTTATGTATGCCAATGAAGCAATAGATATTACGGACCACTTGATCGAGTATGTAAACAGGAAATATCAGGGGGAATAATATGAAGAAACCAGGTAAAGCGATCTCCGGAGAGCCACTATTTATCCTTATAATACTCCTTTTGTCAGGCTGTTTTGACAACGCAAGAAAAGATCGGGTTGTTGAAAAACAGATAGACGATCTGATTTTTAAGGCGCATTACACCGGATCGGAAGGGGGAGGGGATCAAGCAGAAAGGGGGCTTGAGCACTTCAAAATAGAACTGGCTCATAAAAATAATGAGGTAGATATAGTTCAATACATGGTTGAAACAACAGGGTGGGCAAAAGAAGAAGTTTTGTACTATCTGAGTTACCGGCTGCAAGATGATATTTTTTTGGAAGGTAAGGAGGGCAAAACCAATAATGTGCTTTATCATTTCGAAAGGTCTTTTGACTTAAAAAAAGGAAGGGTCTTCAATGTGGCATTTGAAGGGACGCCTAAGGAAAGGAGTGATATAATCTTGGTGGTTGACAGTGACGTATTGAATGTTGGTCCGGTAAAAATGAAATTTTAAGAAGAAAAAACACGAAAATGATGTATAATTTTTACAGCAAAAAGCGAATACGGCGGTACGCTTTATTTTTGATCACGATAATGCTGATCCACATATTGTCTCCAACAGTAAGCTGGGCGCTGACAGCCGGACCCAGCCAACCTGAAGTGCAATCATTTGAACCGGCAAATACGACACAGATGGTGGACCTCTTTTCCGGGGATTTTACGTACAACATTCCACTATTCGAACTGCCCGGCCCAAATGGTGGATATCCCTTTAACCTGGCCTACCATGCAGGCATAGGCATGGACCAGGAGGCAAGCTGGTGCGGTCTTGGGTGGAATTTAAACCCGGGCACCATCAACCGACAAATGAGGGGGCTTCCCGATGAGTTTAAAGGCGATGAAATACTATCAAAAGTCTCGATGAAACCCAGCAGAACAATTGGCACAGGAGCGGGGGTTGGTATCGAGATTTTTGGAGGTTTGGGTGTGTCAGGTGATTTGTCACTTTTTTATAATAACTACAAAGGAGCAGGGGTAGAAGTAGGGGCTTCACTATCCTATTCAAAATCAGTAGGCGGCGGAGCAACAGCGGGTTTGAGTTTGGGAATAAGCGCCAATAGCCAGGAAGGAATTGGGGTCAACCCATCATTAAGTTTAAGCAAGGGTATATCAGATATAAGGGGTACCGACTATTCTACCTCAGGTTCCATATTTGTGGGTGCTGGGTATAATTCAAGGGTAGGGTTAACGGGTATTACATTCGGCACTTCTACGAGTTTTGATGAACTTCATTTCAATCCTGAAACCCAACAAAAAGATTCGCGGTCGTCGTTAAGGAAAGGATCGTATTCTTCGACCCTTTCCTTATCAAATCCAGGTTTCACACCCTCCGTAGGGAATTCCATGATCAATTCAAGCATCAATTTGTCCTTCCAATTGGGAGCATCCTGGTGGGGGATGTATCCTAACTTTAGGTTCAGTGGGTTTTATAATGAGCAAAAACTCGCGGAAGACGGAAAAAACATATATACGCCCTCTTATGGCTATTTGCACTACCAGGATGCTGATCCTCATTTTTCCCTTACGGATTTTAACAGGGAAAAAGACGGTTTAGTTCGGGAAGAAAACCCTAACCTTCCAATTCCAAGCCTCACTTATGATATCTACTCTGCCACCGGGCAGGGATATTCTGCTATGTACCGCCCCCTTCGGGGCGATGTAGGAATCATCAATGACCATTACCAGGAATCGATTTCGCGAGGGTTGTCGTTGGGAGGTGATGTGGGGCCTGCCGTTGCACACATAGGCATAAATTTGACGGTCAATCACGCTGTTTCACAATCGGGGAAATGGGAAGAAAACAACCAGGTGAACGACCTGTACGCCTTTCAGGAAGCCCAGCTAAATGCCGTTCATGAACCCTGGCATTTTAAAGCACACGGAGAACCCACCGTTACTCCTGTGCAACGCATGGAGGATATCGGAGGCGAAGATGCCGTCATGCTAAGATTGGGAGGTAATAAATCCAATCCTACAGCCACTAACACGCTAATAAAAAGTAAGCACAACAATTGGAGCAAACCGGCGAAGGACAACACTTCCTATAATTCAGAGCGCCTTCCGCGAAGTAGTGTCATTACCTCAGTAACGAATGAACAATTAAAGAAAGCTGATGGTAAAGAAGCTATCGATCTGTTCAAGATCGATTATGTGAGCGTGACGGGGTCAACTGTAGAATACCAGCGCAATCATCCCGACCACCATTTGGCAGGTTTTGTGGCGCTTACTCCCGAGGGTAACCGCTACGTATATGCTTTGCCCGCTTACAATACGCATCATGAAGAAGTGTCTTTTAGTTCATCGAAAGTGACAAACAATACAAAGGTTGATGTGAGTCCCAATAACTCGAACAATGATCCTAACCATAAACCATCGGGAACCAATCAATACTTAGATAAAAAAGTAATTCCCCCCTATGCGCATAGTTATTTGCTGACCGCCATTGTGGGGCAGGATTATGTGGATGTAACGGGCAATGGTGTGACGGAAGATGATCTTGGGTATTGGGTAAAGTTTACCTACCATCAAACTTCAAGTAAAGCTCAGCCCTATAAATGGCGGGCGCCTTTTTCCAAAGCCAACTATTTTGAAGGATTTAAAACTACCATTGAAGATGACCGGGGCTCCTACATGTATGGAGAAAAAGAAATATGGTATTTGAGCAGGGTAGAGACCAAATCACATATTGCTGAATTTAAGATCAGCAACCGGCAGGATGGCCGGGGCGCCAGTTTTAAACTTCAGAACGGTAACACCTTAGGTAGGTCTTTGAGTAAGTTGGATGAAATAGTCTTATATACCCGGCATGCTGGGGAAGCTACTCCATTGAAGAAAGTTAAATTTGACTACAACTACGAATTGTGCAGAAATATCGAAAATGGCCCTTCGAACACAGGCAAGCTTACCCTTAAGAAACTTCATTTCGAGTACGGCAACAGCACACGAGGGAGATTGAACCCTTATGTGTTTGACTACCATGCGGACAATGCGCTCGAAAATCCCAATTACAATTTACAAGCCTATGACCGTTGGGGAAACTATAAGCCAAATCATCCTTCCGATTTGTTAAGAAACCAGGAGTATCCTTACCTCGATCAGGGTGAACCTAAATCGGCTCATGACTTGAGGGCAGGAGTGTGGAGTTTGAAAGAGATCACCCTGCCATCGGGTGGACATATAACTGTTGACTATGAGGCAGATGATTACGGGTATGTGCAAAACCGGAACGCCATGCAGATGCTGGAATTGGTTGACCCCTCATCTACCGGTTCTGGAGATTTTTTGATGAACGATAATAGCACAAAAATGAGGTTCAAGCTTCCCGTGCCTTTAAGCAGTGAGGAAGTGACAGACCCTGTAGCAGCAGCCCGCCCATATTTTGAATCAGACCGGGACATGCTATATTTCAAACTGAAAGTTAACCTAAGGTCTCCCTCCGAAAACCAATTTGACTTCGTCACCACCTACGCAAGCATCGATAAAAGCCAGCCCCCCTACCTGGAAAAGGGACCCAGTGGAGACTATGAGTATGGTTGTTTCTTTTTACAAAAGGAAAAAGGACACCACCCACTGTCATTGCGAGCCTGGCAGCACCTTAGGGTCAACCAGCCTACCCTTGCTAGTGCTGTAGGGAAAGTGAATGTAGATGATGATAACGAAAATTCCATTGTTTCCATGCTTAAGGGGCTAGGATCTGTTATTCCCCAGGTGAGACAGATGTTTACTGGTTTTTACGACTATGCCAGTAACCGAGATTGGGGTAGGGAATTAGCAGCAGGCAAATGTTGGGTGAGGCTTCAGGAACCCAATCGTATGAAATACGGTGGTGGTCATCGCGTGCGGCAGATCACCTATAAAGACAACTGGCAGCATAACAATGAGGGGATTTACGGCCAGGTGTATAAATACACTACGACAGACGATGATGGCAAGGAGATCAGCAGTGGTGTGGCCGCTTATGAACCATTAATTGGTGGCGATGAAAACCCCATGCGTTATGCCAAGAAGTTTACCGAAAGTATCCCATTGATGTCAAACAATACCCTGTTTTTCGAGTACCCTGTAAACGAAGGCTACTTTCCGGGACCTCAAGTAGGGTACAGCAAAGTTACGGTGATGAGTATCGCTTCTGCCTCTGCCGCGGGGGAGGAAGTGTTGCATGCTGAAAGGTTACCCGGGAAATCCCTGTTTCCTTCTAAAGAAGACGGACGGTATGGCGTGACTGGAAAGACGGAACATGAGTTCTATACGGCCAGGGACTTTCCAGTCATTACCGATGAAACATTAAAAGAGAATATTCCCGATAAGACATGGATACCGGCATTTCCCCTGGGAACCATATCGGCAAAAAGACTCGCTTCCTCACAAGGGTATAGCATCGTTACCAACGATATGCACGGTAAGTCTAAAAAAGTAAGCCATTTTGCCCAGGCAGAAACAGGTGAATTTGCAAATGAACCGTTTTCATGGGTTAAGTACAATTACATGGAAAGTAAGGCTGCAAGAGGGAAGAAGGTTTCTTCGGACTTGTATAACCTTTTTGTGGACAACGGTGATGGAACCTTGAGCAAAGCAACCGCAGAAAATACCCAAAGTACATCGTCCTTGTATCACATGGGTCAGGAATCTGAATTTTTCCTGGATATGCGGATGCACATCGATAAGAGCTACTATGGGGGCGCCTCGGGAAATGTTGACATAGTGATCATCCCGATACTCTTTATTACCATACCAGTACCTATACCCACTGTGTGGCCCAGCGCCGGGAAAGATGAAAAATTGCTCAAAACGGCGGTGGCCAACAAGGTGATTTTTAAATCGGGGATTATGGAGAGCATAGAGGTCTACAATGACGGCTCTAAGATCATCACTAAAAACCTGAAATGGGACAAACTTACCGGCAGACCGGTGCTTACCGTGGTGAACAACAACTACGACAAACCGATCTATAACCTGGAAGTTCCCGCCCATGCGGTGTATGATGGCCTGGGGCCGGCGTATGAAAGCTCCGGGTACATATTTAGCGTCAATAGCCTATCGGCATTGGAGGGAAGAAATAATTACTACAATATAAGCGTAACCGCTACCAGTCGGAAAACGCTTTTTGCAGGCGATGAAATCATCCTGACGGGAGAAGACGGCGTGGTGAAAGGCAAGGCTGTTTACCACGGCAAGGAAGGCAGCCGATACCTACTCTATTCCAAGGAAAACCTGGCAGAAGGCAGCTACGAGGGCTTTGTGTACCGCAGTGGCCGGCGTAATATCCTTGAGGCCAACGCGGGCAGCATCTCTGCCCTGAAAGACCCGACCCAAGCCTCGGGCACGAAAACCTATTCAGTACAAATTTTAAGTGAATGATGATGGCTATTGATAATTTCAAAAATCAAGCGAATTTGACCATGAGAATTTTTTTGGTGGTAGTTGGTCTCTATTTTATTTCATCATCGGTATTTGCTCAAGAAATGCCACGAGGAGGAAGAAATAGAATTAACATTGATTCCTTGAGAAACTCCGAATCATTTCAACAAGAAAGTAGGAAAGCAGCCGATAATATACATGAACGGGGTGAAAAAGTTAAGAGCGATATAAAAAATTCGAAGGAGGGCCAATCTGGTAATTTGAAACGTATTCAGACAAGACAGTCGATAGTCGTTTCGCAGAATCTTGAATCGTTAGAGGATGAACTTGAACTGGAACGAGATGCCTTAATCATTCTATACAATACGTTATTCGGAGATTCCTGGTATAATAATTCAGGATGGAAGACGGGCGGTGTATTTAGTGATGTTGTTACAAATGATTGGTATGGAATTACGGTAAACGAAGATGGTCGCGTGATCAAGATCGAATTATCGGATAATAACGTTGGACATTTGTGGAATCGACCGTCAATTCCCGATATTTTTGAAGAACTGCCTTTATTGCAGGTTCTAGATCTTTCTGAAAATGTAAGAGTTACAAACGATTTAATTTATGGACAGATTCCTTCTTCAATATTTGACTTACAATTTTTAGAAGTCTTAGATCTTTCTCGCTTGGATGAGTTAGAAGGAGAAATAGACATAACTAATTTATCAAACTTAAAAATCTTAGATCTCAATGGTTGTGATAATCTAACTTTTGCTTTTGGCTCAGAAATTGGAAATTTAACAGAATTGAGTTTTTTAGATTTGACAGCTGTCCAAGTGACTGGCCAGATTCCTCCGGAAATAGGAAACTTGGGAAAGCTTACCTTTCTCAGTCTTCATGGGATTTGGGGGAACGACTTCTGTTATCTGCCTTCTGAATTTGTAAACTTAGAATCATTAAAAGAATTTCATTTTGGTTGGGGAAATGCTTTTCAACACTGTTTTGACATCAATACTCTTGGTAATCTTCCTCCAAACATTGAGTACATCGATGGAATATATTCAGGGTTGTCAGGAACTCTCCCTGATGCTCTAGGGAATTTATCAAAGCTGAAGCATCTTGATTTGGGGTTTAATAACTTGGAAGGCGAATTGCCAATGAGTTTGAACAATCTTGAGAATTTAGAGAGTTTGTTTCTTCCTAACAATTTTTTGACCGGAGATTTACCTTTTGAACTAATTGGAACACTTAGCAATATTAGTATTTCCTCGAACAGATTTACTTTTAGAAACTTTCTCCCTTTTGTCGGAACTACACCATCTATAAGTTATGGATTTCAAGATTGGGTAGATGAATATAAGCTTCATGAACCGGTAATTGGAGGATCTTACTCATTAGTAACTGAAATTGACCGCGAAACAAATCCTCCTTCAAAATATCAATGGTTCAAATATTTGGATTGGAATAATTCAATTCCGTTAACTTCTGAGCCAACCTATGAAGGGCATACATTTTTTTTTGAAGAAATTAATTCTGGTTTGGATGGGGAATACTATTATATAATTGTTAATGAAGCTGCGCCAGATTTGACATTGAGAAGTTTTAATCAAGAACTTCAGGCTTTAGAGGGGTGTATTGAACTTGACCAAGTTAGTATTGGTAGTAATATTAGTTATGGCGAGGTTTACTTTTTTGTCGAAGATATTGGGCCAGGTGACTGTGAAATTTTAGAATATGCGTGGCACTTTGGAGATGGTAACACATCAGACCTTCCCAGCCCTACTCACACCTATGCCGCTTCCGGTGAATATGAAGTGCAACTCACTGTTCAATATGAATGTGATGACGCGTGTGGAGTCCGTTCACAGACCGTGATGCACCTATTAACTATCGAAGAACCTTCTTGTGATTGCAACTCCGTCATAAACAACAATATACCAACCAACGGCCTGCAAGCACATTATAAGTTTGATGAATCACTGTTGGATTTTAGCGGCAATGACTTTCATGGCAGTGAAATTGGAGAGATCGTGTTTGGTGGTGATATTCAATGCCAATCTGTGTCATTGAAGATAATACCAATGACGCCATTAGCCTCGACCATACGATTGCTACAGGACTTGGCGATTTTTCTGTCGTTTTTTATGGCAAATTGTACGGCCTGAACAACAGTAATAATTTTATTACCGGGTCGATACCTGCCCAGCCAAACGAATTTATCATCTCTTATAATGATGTCGGCGCTTACCTGCAACGAGGCTGGCAAATCAGGATTGCCGATCAG
>CAYUJK010000083.1:9253-11461 GCA_964444895.1 uncultured Roseivirgaceae bacterium | reverse complement strand
TGCTTATTTATATGGCGTACGTGGTGCTTCGGGAATCCATCGAAAATGATGAACAAAAAGCGAGGATCAGTGCCGTGTATAATATTTTTGCCTTTACGGCACTCATACCGCTGGTCTTTATTCTGCCACGCCTTACCGACTCACTGCATCCGGGAAGTGGCGGCAACACGGCCTTTGCCGCCTACGACCTTGACAATAACCTGCGCATGGTGTTCTACCCGGCTATCCTGGGCTGGACTTTAATGGGGCTATGGATTACCTCCCTCAATGTGCGCATCAGGAAAATGAAAAATGAGGTACACGACATTGATCTTTCTTCTAAATGAAAAACAGGATGAAAAGGATATTAATTGCTCTTTCTACGTTATGGTTTGCCGGTTTTAATGCCCTGACCGCTGTGGCACAGCAGGCAGGAGATGCCAGGCCTTCTTCGGTAGAAATGGCCGACTCCCTGCGCGCTGACGGAAAAATATACGTTGTGGTGTTGGTAGTAGCCATATTGTTTACCTTTTTGATGGTGTACATGCTGCTTACCGACCGGCAGGTTAAAAAGCTGGAGAAAGAAGTGACGAACATAAAGAATAGAAAATAAGGAAATGAAACCAATACACATAGTAGGTATACTGGTAATAGCAGCGGCGATTTTTGTGGTAATCTCCACAGCCGGCGATGCCAGCACTTATGTCACATTTGGCGAGGCCAGGGAAATGGCTCAAAATGGCAATAACAAGATGATCCATGTAGTAGGCGAGCTTACCAGGGATGAAGAAGGCGAGGTAGTGGGCATAGAGCCTAGCGAAGACAAGCTGGCCTTTTCTTTTCAGATGGTCGATAACAACGGCCTTGTACAGAAAGTGTATTACAACGAACCCATGCCCCAGGATTTTCAGCGGTCAGAGCAGGTGGTGATCATCGGTTCTTATAAAGAAGACCTGTTCGTTGCGAATAAAATACTCCTCAAGTGCCCATCCAAATACCAGGAAGAGACCATAGAGGTAAGCCAGGTAAATAACTGATCATGGTAAATACAATCATTGGAAACATCGGGCATTTGCTCGTCATCTCATCGTTTATATTTTCCCTTTTTGCTGCGTACTCTTATTTCCGTGCGTCCTCTTCTGCAAATGTCTTAAACGCCTCCGGATGGAAGGCCAACGGCAGAATCTTTTTCTACATCCACAGCGCAGCTGTCATGGGCGTGGTAATAGCCCTGTATCTCATTATTTATAAAAATCATTTTGAATACCACTATGCCTGGAGCCACGCCAGCCGGCATTTGCCATTTTATTACAAGCTCAGCTGCTTTTGGGAAGGCCAGGAAGGCAGCTTCCTCCTTTGGATTTTCTGGAACTGCATCATTGGTATTATCCTGTTGAACACCAGCAAGAAATGGGAAGGGCCCATGATGGCCGTATATGCGCTGGTGCAGGCTTTCCTTACCTCAATGATACTGGGTTCAGTATTCTTTGGATTGAAAATCGGTAGCTCACCATTTTTGCTGCTCCGCGATGTGATGTCCGATGCACCCATTTTCCAGATAAACCCCGATTTTATTCCCGAAGACGGAACCGGGCTAAACCCGCTGCTGCAAAACTACTGGATGGTGATTCACCCGCCGGTGTTGTTTTTGGGATATGCCACCACACTTATCCCTTTTGCCTACCTGGTAGCCGGATTGTGGACTAAGAATTACAAAGACTGGATAAAACCGGCATTGCCCTGGACGATATTTTCGGTAGCGATGCTGGGGCTGGGCCAGCTCATGGGCGCTTACTGGGCCTATGAAACACTGAGTTTCGGTGGCTACTGGAACTGGGATCCCGTGGAAAACGCCGTGTATGTGCCGTGGATCATTCAGGTGGGGGCGCTGCATACAATGATTATTTTCAAAAACAACAACACCGCCCTCAAAACGGCCATGATATTAACCGTGGCCACTTTTATCCTGGTGCTGTACGCCACCTTCCTTACCCGGAGTGGTGTACTGGGGGAGGCTTCGGTGCACTCATTCACCGACCTGGGGCTGAACGGACAGTTGCTCATTTACCTGTTCACGTTTCTTGTTATCTCCATCATACTGCTGGCAGTACATTGGAAAAAGATACCTACCACCAATAGGGAAATCTCCACCTACAGCAGGGAATTTTGGGTATTTATGGGGGTAATAACGTTTTGCCTCATGGGCTTCCAGGTGATGTACGCTACATC
>CAYUJK010000083.1:1989-9153 GCA_964444895.1 uncultured Roseivirgaceae bacterium | reverse complement strand
GGCGGCGCCGTAGCGCACATAGGTGTGGCCCTGATGCTGATCGGGATTTTGTTTTCGTCGGGCTATTCCAAGGTGGTGTCATTGAATACTTCAGGCCTGCTGTATAGCAAGGAGTTTTCGGATGAGATGAACCGCGAGAATGTGCTGCTTTTCCTGAACGAACCCCGAAGCATGAATGAATATGAATTGGTGTACAAGGGGCGGCGCAAGGATGTAGCCGGCGTGCCTTTTTATGTGCCGGTAAGTCATGTAACACCTGCTGACGAAGAGTACCGGGCGATCGTGCGGAAAGACATCGAAAGGGACGGTAAGGTGTATTTCAAAACGGGAGATACGGTGACGGTGGCCGAAGAAAACACCTACTATGAAATAGACTACAGCAAGAACGGAAAAAAAGTGTTTACCCTTTTTCCGCGCGCGCAGGTGAATCCCTCTATGGGGCTGGTGGTTTCGCCGGATATCAAGCGTGGGGCAATGCGTGATCTCTACACCCATATCAGCACCATTCCTGATCCGGAAAAGGAAACAGAATGGAGCGACCCCGAGATCAAGCAGGTGAAAATGGGCGAGCGGTTCTTTGTAAATGACTATGTGGCCGTGCTGAAAGGGGTAGAGCGCGTATATGAACTCCGGGATATTGAATTTGGGGAGAATGACGTAGCGGTAAAAGCCATCATAGAAATCATGGGTGATGGAAAAGAGTATACCGCCGAGCCGGTCTTTATTGTGAAGGACAACATGATTGGCAACATGCCGGAATTTATAGAAGAGATAGGTTTGAAAATCAACTTCAGCAATGTGCTCCCCGAGGAAGACAGCTTTGAGCTTACCTTACAAACGACACAGAAAGACTATATCATCATGAAAGCTGTGGAAAAGCCTTTTATTAATGTACTCTGGGTGGGAACACTTGTGTTGATGATTGGTTTTGGCATAGCAACAGCCAGGAGATTCACTGATTTTGCAAAATCATAAAACAAAAACCGGGCAGTGCGATTAAAAATCGTTGTGCCCGGCTGCTCTATTGCTATTATCTAAGCTTTCTTTTCTTCATTTTTCACCCATACAAAATAAGATAAAAAGCCCACCGCTACCGCTGTAAGCAAAATGCCATAGGGCAGGGAGCTATCGCGGTAGTTCACATCGATGACCTCGATCAGCATGAGGCCAATACCGGTGAAAAGACAGATCAACCCCCATTTTAGGGCGGGAAATTTGTTTTTTTCCGCATTTCCTGATAACGACTTCATGCTTTCTGCCAGTGCGGTACCTATGCCCTCATTGGCGGAGGCTTTCTCAATAAGCCTTTTTTTCAGTTTATAGTCTGTGAATGCCTTAATGATGGAGATGATTCCGTATGAAATAGTCCCCAGTACCACAAAAACCCCCAAGACTTCGATTGGATTATGCATATTATTGCGTTTTAATTGGACAAATGTTTTTCGTTTTTCTCCCATGGGACAAGCACCCCAGAACAATTGTTGCAGCCTCAAAAAAAATATGCAACATTTTTTTTAGGTTCATAGTCTCATGGGCAGTATGTACGACGATAAGGAACTGGTGTCCAAAGTCCTGGAGGGAAACAAAGGCGCTTACGAATTGCTTGTGAAGCAGTACGAGCGGCTGGTGTATCATATTATAAACAGGATAGTATTGAACAACGAAGTGACGAAAGACCTGTGCCAGGACGTATTTATAAAGGTATACATGAAACTTGGTGATTTTCAGTTCAACTCCAAGCTTTCTACCTGGATTGCCACCATAGCTTATCACCTGGCCCTAAACCATCTGAAAAAGGAAAAAAGGATGCGCGTGGACAACCTGGCCGATGTAGCCGATGAGGCGTTGAAAGCTGAGGTGCTCTCGCCGCTTGATTGGGTGGAGGAAGAGGACACCCAGCAATTCGTACACAGACTTATCGGAAAACTTCCCGTTCAATATAAAACGGTATTGACGCTTTATCATTTGAACGAGTTTACCTATAAGGAAATTTACGAAATTACCGGCTGGCCGGAAGGCACTGTAAAAAACTATCTTTTTCGGGCCCGGCAATTGCTGAAGGAAGCATTGAAAGAAAAAGAGAAGGCAGTGGGCAGCGTGTCCGAACAGAGGCTCAGGCCAGCCTCACGGTAAAAAGCAAAACAAGACAAAACATGGAAAGAAAGAATACCCGAACGTACGATGAAGAACTGCAGACGCGCCTGTTCGAACAGAATGCCGGAGCAGGCCCCTCCGCACCTGACGATGATGAGCTGTACTATCGGTCGATAAAGCAGGCGCTGGAATCGCCGCCGGAAGCACGTCTTCCCGTGAATTTTGCCCAAGTGGTAACCGCCAGGGCTACCAGGCGCAAGCGTATTCATGTTCTTGCCAAATCGCTAACCATGTACATTGTGGCCACGCTTGCTATGGCTGTGGTGGGCGGCGTAGCCTTTTACTTCCTCGCCGGCGACCTGTTTTCTGTGTTGGTAAAGCAGCTTTCTGCTTACAAAAATCCTTTATTTTTCGGATTGGCGGTGTTCCTGCTGGTGCAACTCTTTGATGAGATGCTGGTGAAAAAAAAGTATTGGGGTCGTTTGTGACGCTTTTATGAGAAAGATCAGGTGATTAAAGCGCCATACAGGGATTTAAGAGGTCTGTTTTTTCGAGGCGGATGAAGATGGTATAAGAAATCCTTTTTCATTTCTGTTTAATTTTTCCTTATTTTTTGGGCCTAATTGTACGGTCCTCCCAAAATGCTCTCAAGAAGCCAAATTTCAAAAGTCAGCGCCATTTTAAGTATCCTCTCCTGGCTTGCCCTGGTGAGTGTAGACGTGATGAGCATCTATTACGAAGGGCAAGATTTTCTGGAAGACTATCCCGGCTTTCTGCCACGCCTGCTGCTTATTCTGGTCTTTTTCTTCACCTTCACTTTTTATCGTTTTGAGATCGGGAAGGGAGACGGAGTAAACATTAATGACCTGATCTACAAAATATTTGTTACGGGCCTGATTGCTACCATCGGGTCGTTGATTTCCCGGTATTTGCTGATGATAGCGCAGTACAAGCCCGCCCTTATGAACAAAATACTGGTGCATGTGATCTACGATGCCAACGTAGGTCTTCTGGCTGTTTTCCTGGCTTCCTCGTTTATCGTTTGGAAAAAACTTATCCTTTACCAAAAGTCCAAAAAGCTGCTGGGATTGTGGAAAGTATTTGAGGTGCTTGTTTTGGCCAGCTTGCTCTTTACCTTTGTGGAATACGAGATGTTCGACATTTTTTTCAACATCGTTGTGGGCATCCTTTTCATTTTTTCCCTGGTGCTTTCCGTCAATCTCAAATGGGTGGCTTACCTGAATTTTAAGCAGAAGTGGAAAAACATCCTGCTCATTGGGCTGGTGGTGCTGTATATATGGTATTTCTTTATCACCGTGTCAGACTTCTCCTCCCGGTTTGCCCTGTTCATCAGCATTGCCGACAACGTAACGGTGCTCACGCTTTTTGCCTTTAATATCCTCTATGCGGTTTTTTCCATTTTAGTGTTGCTATTCAATCTGCCCACATCGTCGGTGTTTGAGCAAAAGCTGGAAGAGGTAATCAATTTTCAGAAACTAAGCCAAACGGCCAATACCAGGCAGGACGAAGAGCAGATTTATGACATATTGCTGGAAAGCTCTGTGAGCGCCGTGGTGGCTAACGGCGCCTGGCTGGAAATTTATGAAAAAGAAGGTGACCCTGGGAAGGGAAAAACCCTGCTGCACAAAATAACGGAGCGTAAAAAGGCGAAAATAGAGGCAGAGGTGCAGGCGTATTTTGCAGAAAAGGGTTTCCTTCCGCAGTCTGTACGCTCACCTCGCAAGAGCCAGGTGGTGGTCAATCTACCGAATGAAGAGTACCGCTCAGCACTGGTAATGCCGCTTACGGTGCAGGGCCGAAAGTACGGCCAGTTGTGCCTGCTTAAAGACCTCCAGGATGGTTTTAACCGCGAGATGATCGAGATCATCCGTTCGTTCGTAAACCAGGCGAGCATTTCTATCGAAAATTATCAGCTTATCCAGGAGGCCATTGAAAATGAACGTTATAAAGAAGAGCTGGAGATAGCAAAACGGGTACAGGGAAGCCTGCTGCCGCAGCGGCTGGAGCGCAACGATGATTTTGACATTACCACCTTCTCAAGGGCTGCTGCCGAGGTTGGCGGCGACTACTACGATACATACCGGATAAACCGTGACAAGGTGGCCATCATCATAGGAGACGTTTCGGGCAAGGGCACATCGGCGGCATTTCACATGTCGCAGATGAAAGGGATTTTCCAGAGCCTTTCGCAGCTCGACCTCAGCGTTAAGGACCTAATAGTCAAGTCAAATGTAGCGGTGAGCAATTGCCTTGACAAAAAGTCGCTGATCACAGCCTCCTATTTTGTCATCAACCAGGCTACCAAGTCCATAGAGTTTACCCGCGCAGGGCATTGCCCCACGCTCTACTACCGGGCACAAGAGGGTAAAGCCCGGTTTTTTGACACTAACGGCCTGGGTCTTGGAATTTTACGCAACGAAAAATTTGAAGAGTATGTGGAAGTTTATAATTTGAGCTACCAAAAAGACGATCTTCTATTTTTATATACCGATGGCATCACCGAAGCAAAAAACAGTAGGGGAGAGGAGTTTGGATATGAAAGACTTTTAGCGCATATCGAAGCCATGGCAGATAAACCCATAAAAGAAATCCTGGATGCGTTAATCAAAAAAATATACGATTTTTGCGGGTCGCAAACCCCTGACGACGACTTTACTACTGTGATTATTAAATTTAAATAGAAAGGAACTTTAATTTTTCCAAGACGTACTAATGTTATGATTGAAATTAAGAATGAAATTGATGGTGGGAGGTACTATATTATTGTAAAAGGCGAGGTAGACGCCAGCTCATCCATTCATTTAGACGAATCCATAAATCAAGCAACACAAAGCCACAACAAAATATTAATCGACTGTACTGAACTTGAGTATATTTCTTCAGCCGGGTTAGGAGTGTTTATGTCCTACATCAACGAATTGGAAGATAAAAAAATAAATATGATTCTTTTTGGACTCAGTGACAAAGTAAGACATGTTTTTCAAATTCTCGGCCTGGATCAGTTGCTCAGAATAACCCAAACCGAAGAGGAAGCTAAGCAGTTAGTAGATGGAATATAGATTTAAAGTATCGTGTAGTAAGAATAAGCTTGGTGAGATCAGGGAATTTATCAAGCAAGTGCTGGACACCCACAAAGTGCCCGAACTGGAGAAAAACACCATTGTTCTGGCCGTAGATGAGGTGTGCGCCAACCTCATCATTCACTCGCACAACTGTAACCCGCGTGAGCAGTTAGAGTTGAAAGTAGACATCAACGGCAAGAATGTCACTTTTGATATTATCGATAAAGGCATCGGTTTTAACATCGAAAACTACAAAGAACCCTCTCTGAACGACATTGTGAAACAAAAGAAAAAAGGTGGAATAGGCCTGATGCTCGTGAAAAGAATCATGGACGAGATCGAGTTTATCCAGGGAGAGCAAAGCAACGTATACCGCCTGCACAAAAAACTTATCTGATCTTGCAGCCTCCCTTTAACATCTTTTAACGAATATTGACCGCCCGGTGAATTTAATCGTTTAAGTTTCCTTTAAATTTTCTTAAAATTGCAGGGATTTTTTGTTCACGAACATTCACCCTATGCACAAGTACATCCTGTTCATCACCCTGTTTGCCACATTCTTTTTTGCTTGTAAAAGACAGCCGGTGGAGTCGGTCGGTAAAAGCATCCTGTTTTCAATAGATAACCGGGCAGTGCTGGCAGAGGAGTTTATCTACCTTTACGAAAAAAATAATTTTAACAACGAAGACATCTACAGCCGCGAGGACATAAAAAATTACTTCGACCTGTTTGTTAATTTTAAACTGAAGGTAAGACAGGGATACGAAGAAGGGATAGACACCATGAACTCGTTTGTGAATGAGTTTAATTCGTATAAGGCCGAGCTAATAAAACCTTACCGGCTGCAAACCCAGGAAACCAGTGCGCTGGTGAAGGAGACATACCAGCGGCTCCAGGAGTTTATTCATGCCTCGCACATCCTGGTGCAGGTAAGTGACTTTGACAACCCCGAAGACACCCTGAAGGCCTACCAAAAAATAACCGAAATCAGAGGAAAAGCACTGGCGGGAGAAGATTTTGCAGAACTAGCCAGGCAATTTTCAGAAGACCCCTCAGCGCGTACAAATGCCGGTGACCTGGGATTGTTCACTGCTATGCGCATGGTGCTGCCATTCGAAAATGCCGCCTACAATACGGAGGCGGGCGCTATCTCTGATATTGTGAAAACGCAGTTTGGCTACCACATCCTTAAAGTACATGAAAAAATACCTAACAAAGGCAAGGTAAATGTAGCCCACATAATGGTAACCGCGAACGGGGAAAATGCAGATGCTGCCCAAAACAAAATATTCGAACTGCACGAGAAAGCCACAGCCGGCGGCGATTGGAACTACCTGGTGATGCAGTTTTCTGACGACGAGCGCACGCGCGAAACGGGGGGTGATATCGGTGTGTTTGGACAAGGGCAGTTGCCTCCTGAATTTCGCGATTTCGAACAGGTCGCTTTTGAGCTGGACAGCATAGGGCAGATCAGCGAACCCGTGGCTAGCCCGTATGGGTGGCATATCTTGAAATTGCTGAACAAGTACCCACCCGAGAGCTTCGAAGAAATACGCGAAGAGCTGGAGCGGAATGTGATCAGGGGAGACCGGGCAGAAGCAAAGCGAGATCAAATTATACAGCAGTTAAAAAAAGAAAGTCACTTTCTGGAAAATAAAAAAGTGCTGGAAATCATATATTTATGCGCCGACACCACGTTGTGGAGTGGAAAGTGGGAAAACAATTTCCCGGACACCCTTCAAAACAGCCCGATTTTCCAGTTGAAAAACGAGAGCATCAAGGTAAAGGAATTTGCGGCCTACATCGAAAAAAATCAAAAACGAGTAAGGAGTAGCGATCCGAAGAAGCAAATGGAGCAGCTATACGAAAAATTTGTAGAGACCAAGCTGACGGAATTTGAAGAGGAACAGATAGCCTTCAAAAATACAGACTACAGAATGCTGGAAAACGAATACCGAGAGGGCCTTATTCTTTTCGAGGTGATGGA
>CAYUJK010000083.1:0-1889 GCA_964444895.1 uncultured Roseivirgaceae bacterium | reverse complement strand
CATGAGCTGCTGGAAAAAACAGACTGGAAAGAAGGCGTAGCTGAATACCAGGACGGAGGGCGAGTGGTGTTGATAAAAATAAGTGAAATACTGCCACCCAAACCAAAAACGCTGGACGAAGCACGCGGAAAAGTAATTTCGGACTACCAAACCAAGCTGGAGGAAGACTGGTTGAAGGAGCTGAAATCAAAATATGAGGTAACCGTAAATGAACAGACACTTAACAAGATTTATCAGTATTTTGAAAAGAAATAGCTTGCTTTTGCTTTTTGCCCTTGCCTTTGCTTCCTGTGATCTGATCAAGATGAAGGAAGGCGAAACAGAAGACCAGGCTTCGCGCCAGCGGCCCGTGGCCAGGGTGAACGATATTTATTTCTATCCCTCTGATCTTCAGGGAGCCATATCCGAGTCGCTCTCTCCGGAAGACAGCGCTGGCCGGGCCAGGCAGTTGGTCAATAGTTGGATTCGCAAGCAGCTCGTGATTGCCGAAGCCAACTCCCGGTTAGACTTAGACGAAGCAGAACTGGAGAGGAGACTCCTGGACTATCGGTATGCGCTTATGATCCATAAGTTCGAAGAGCAGTATGTGAAAAGCAAGCTAGATAGGGAGGTGAGTCCCGATGAAATTAATGCCTACTACAACGAAAACATTGATAACTTTCGCTTAAACCAAAACATTGTCAGAGGCATATTTGTACAACTGCCTAAGGGAGCGCCAAAAATCAACGACTTCAAAAAGATGCTGAATTCCCGGGATTCGAAGCAGCAGGAAGAGTTGATAAGCTACTGCCACCGGTATGCTACCAAGGCACACCTGAGTGATATGACCTGGGTGCATTTTGAGCAGATCATAGTAAATACTCCCCTGCAGGATATCGAAAATAAGCAAGACTTCCTGCGGCAAAACAGGTTTGTAGAAAGAGAAGATGACAATAATATTTACTTCCTCAAGATACTTGAGTACCGGCTTATCAATGAAATCTCTCCTGTGGAATTCGTATGGGAAGAAATAGAAAAGATAATTCTCAATAAAAGGAAGGTGAAACTGGTTAATGAACTGGAGAATGAGATTTATGAAAAGGCAAGAAGAAATTCAGATTTTGAAATATATGAAACTAATTAATCGGCTGGTAATCTTAGGATTATTTATCGGACAGGCAGGCGCTTTTGCCCAGTCGTCAAAGCGAGTGGTGGTAGATAAGATTGTGGCCAAGATAGACGACTATATCATCCTGAAGTCCGAGCTGGAACGGTCCTATCTGGAAGTGATGTCGCGAGGGGAGTACGCCGGCAGCGAAACCAAATGCCAGATACTGGAAGGCCTGGTGCTCAACAAACTCATGGCCGCCAAAGCCGAGATAGACTCCATAGTGGTGACTGACGAGCGGGTAGAGCTGGACCTGGATATGCGTATGCAGCAGATCGTGAACCAAATGGGAGGCGATGAGGACGCCATAGAGAAATACTACGGCAAAACACTGGAAGAATTCAAAGATGAGCTGCGCGAGCAGGTACGGGAGCAACTGGTGGTGCAGGAGGTGCAGCGCACCATAGTCGAAGGGCTTACCATTACGCCTGAAGAGGTGAAAAGGTTTTTTAAAAATATTCCCCGGGACAGCCTTCCGTACTTTTCTTCGGAAGTGGTGGTAGGCCACATTGTAAAAAAGCCTTCGGTGAACCAGGCTGCAAAAAAGGAAGCAGAGCGATTTTTGTACGATTTGCGCGAGCGGGCCGAAAAGGGCGAGGACTTCCTGGAATTGGTATCCACCTACTCACAAGACCCTTCTGCCCGGTACGGAAAGACGCTGGGATGGGTAAAACGCGGACAGATGGTTCCGGAGTTTGAGGCCGCTGCCATGAAACTGAAGCCGGGAGAAATGTCAAAACCT
>CAYUJK010000082.1:8502-11467 GCA_964444895.1 uncultured Roseivirgaceae bacterium | reverse complement strand
CTGCGCACCCACTCCCAAACTTCGGGATGGAGCCTGAGCGAGCAAGACCCCTACAACAACGTAGCGCGTACTTGCATAGAAGCCATGGCCGCCGCCTGCGGTCATACCCAATCGCTGCACACGAACGCCCTGGATGAGGCCATTGCCCTGCCCACCGACTTTTCGGCAAGGATAGCACGAAATACGCAGCTCTACATACAGGATGAAACCAATATGACCAAAGTGGTAGACCCCTGGGCGGGCTCGCACTACGTGGAATACCTCACCCATGAAATTGCTCAAAAAGCCTGGGAACACATCCAGGAAATTGAAGCCCTGGGGGGAATGGCCAGAGCCATTGAAACGGGCATCCCAAAAATGCGGATTGAAGAGGCCGCTGCCCGTAAACAAGCGCGTATCGACTCCGGCAAAGATATCATCGTGGGCGTGAACAAATACCAGGTAGACGAGAAAACTGACTTTGAGGTCCTGGAGGTAGACAATGCCTCGGTACGAAATGCGCAGCTTGAACGACTGAAAAAGCTGAAAACCGAGCGGGACAGCAGCAGCGTACAGCAGGCGCTCAGCGCCCTGAGCGAGTGCGCAAAAACCGGCGAGGGCAATTTGCTGGAACTGGCCATAGATGCTGCCCGGAAACGCGCTACATTAGGAGAAATTTCTGATGCCATGGAAGCACATTTCGGCAGGCACAAAGCCGCCATTCGCACCATTTCCGGTGTGTATTCCAAAGAATCGGCTGGCGACGCCGAGTTTAACAAAGTGTTGGAACTCACCGATAAATTTGCAGAAGAAGAAGGCCGCAGACCTCGTATCATGATCGCCAAAATGGGCCAGGATGGCCACGACCGAGGCGCCAAAGTGATCGCCACCTCCTTTGCCGATATGGGCTTTGACGTGGACATGGGGCCGCTATTCCAAACACCTGAAGAAGTAGCCCGCCAGGCCGCTGAAAACGACGTGGACTTTGTAGGCGCTTCATCGCTGGCTGGTGGCCACAAAACGTTGATTCCCCAACTGGTTGATGAGCTGAAAAAGTTAGGCCGGGAGGATATCATCGTATTTGCCGGAGGTGTAATTCCCCAACAGGATTACAACTACCTCTTCGAAAGAGGCATCGCCGCCGTATTTGGTCCCGGTTCTAAAATTCCTAAATGCGCCAAAATCATGATGGAAAAATTGATGGTGTTGGAGTGAGGAACAAGGAGCAAAGAGCGGAGAGCAGAGGGCGGAGAGTGATGATTAAGCGGCAGGAGGCAGCAGCAGTGAAGGTCAGACGAAGCAAAGCGGAGTCAGACCGGCTTGGAATAACCAGGAAGTAGGCAGTGGCAGGAGGCAGTGGGGAGGGGTGGAGAGTTGAGGTAAAAATAAAACAAATAGCGCGGTGAAATCAGTATCGCTTCTACACCAGAAGACTGAATGCTGCGCAGCCCGCTTCTTTGTCATGCTGACGAACGGAAGCATCTATCCCATGCCTCTGGAGGATTTTTTGTTGCTTTACGGAAAAAAAGTAGCCATTTCGTACGTCTTTGGACATAGCCACATCTAAGACCCTTCCTCCGTCAGGGTGACAAAACACGCTGGACGGGCCAAATCAAAATCTCTCCTAAGCCAGGCAACTATGCACCTGCTCAACATGCCCTTTTTGTCATGCCGAGGAACCTGCCTAAGGACGGCAGGACGGCGAAGCGTCTATCCAAACCAGACTGTAGAATCTGCGGAAATCTGTGAGATCTGCGGGAACATAACAAACAGCATCTTTCCAAAACATTTCACCAATAAGCTACTTCATCCCCTTCTTGATCAGCTTTAACGCCCAGTCGTAGTGGCTTGACATTCGCTTGTATTTATGTGTAGTGTTTCAAAATCCGCAATGCCCTGAGGGTGTTCCATCTGCTTGGCTTTCCTGTTTGCTCCATTTCAAAATGTACTTTTCCGGGATGCTTCGCCTGCACATTCCAAGTGCCTTCTTTGTTCCTTTTATCTTGCAATACCTTGATGGCGGGCAGCATCCTTTCATCCCATGCAACATCGGCATACTGAAAGTAATCGAGCGCCCTGAACACATCGTAGCGCCACCGGCAGGGATAGGTGAAACGAAGAAAATCTTTATGAATGATCTCGCCTGTCTTATCGGAAAGAAATAGTCGGTGTTGCAAAATGAATTCGATGCTCGTCTTCCTTGCCGTTTCCAATTCTTCCAACCTGTAGGTATAACCATTTATCTGGTATTCCTCAATGCCTTCCAGTACAGAAAGGGTGGTATGCAAGGAGCTGTGAATTGCTCCTGACCTGTTGGACCTGCAATTGAACCCGCCGTCTTCCATAATCTGCGATAGGATAAAATCTACCACGGACTGCAATTTTGATTCGTCGGTCCTAAAGTAAGAAGCGTAGTTCAGGAACATACCGTTTACGCAGACGTCGCTATGTTCAATCGTTTCTGCAGGATTAACACCTCCATCTTCACTTTTTTCCTCGGAAGCTATTCTGCTAATTGATTTTCGGATAGGAGGAGTGTCGGGAGAAATGTTGAGGTTCCTGAGGTCAAGTAGGGTATAATGGCTCGATGTCCATTTGGGCTGATAAAACCGGTCTCCCCAATGACCATCAGGTTTTTGCTTGGACAAAAACTGCCTTCCCCATCCTTCGAAAGCTATTTTCTGCTGCAAATCCTTTCTCTCGGCAAAAAGCAGGTCACGGTGCGCCTGGTATTGAATAGACACATCGCCGTCCAGCAGCCATTGAATGATTTCATTGTTTGTCATTATCTCCTAAACAACAATGAGCGTAGAAAAATTCGGAATAATGTCGTTAGAAGGCGCCTGCTTTCAAGGTTTCATCAAGCCTCTTAGTAATTCCAGTGTGTGTGGCTCGACTGTTTGGTAGTATAGCATCGAAAATCAGTGATAGGTATGTCAAAATAAGCGCTGCAAAAGTGAAGTACGCGGTCATCCAAATAGCGAAG
>CAYUJK010000082.1:0-8402 GCA_964444895.1 uncultured Roseivirgaceae bacterium | reverse complement strand
TTTTAAATCGGTTTCTATATCTCCCCGGATAACAGTCAGCCCGATCGTAGAAATAGAGAAAAGCTAAGCTTCCTCTAAAACATGGTCCAGTTTCTTTCGGCGGTAGGCCATGGGCGAGCAGCCGTGGTATTTCTTAAATACGGTAGAGAAATATTGCGATGTGGCAAAGCCGCATTCTATGGCAATATCGATCACGCTCCGGTCGGGCTGGCTTAGCAGCATCTCGCTGGCAGCCACGATGCGCAGGTGGTTCAGGTACTGCATCGGCGTCAGGTTGGTGATCTGCCGGCAATAGTACACAAAGCGCGTTACCCCCATGCCACAGCGGTGGGCCATGGACTCCAGCGTCCAGGGCTCTCCAATATTTTTTTCAATGCTTTTCAGGAATATTTCGGTAGTACGAATGGACTGCGTGAGGGCCTCGTTAAGGTCTACCTTGCCTTTGCGAAATACATCCAGCAGAAGCATCAGCAGTTTATTAATGTGAAGTTTTATCCAGGATTCCTTATTTTCTTCTATCCTATGCTTTTTTATCGCCTGCCCTATCTGTTGAAAACACTCTCGAATCTCCTGGTTTACCTTCCACACAGGTTGTTCATTTTGACGCAGGTATTTGGTAAGCTCCTGCAAGTCGGTTTTGTTCATCAATACCCACTCCGGCCAGGTCCATTCCTGGTGCGGCTGCCGTACACCCACATCTATGATGAGCCAGTAAAACCGTCCGATGTCGATCTGGGGATTGCCCACCTTGTGTGGCTGCCAGGGTCGGGTGATGGTGAGGTCGTCTGAGGTAAGCGTATAATCTTTGCCACCAATGGAAAAGGGATTGGTGCCGCCCTCCATAAATGATATCTCCAGCCCTTCGTTCCGGTGCCAGTCCAGCCCCCAGTCTTGCTCAACCAGGGCATCCCAGTAGCCCACCGAAGGAACCCCCTCTAACTCGCCGTCTTCCAGGGGGCGAAATGGATACGTGCCTCTTCCCAGCGCTTCCAATTTTATTTTTCCCTTTTTCCAGGCCTCTACCACAGGGGCACAGTTGTCCGAATGGTAAGAGCGATTGTCTTCTATGTAAACGGGTAATTCTGCCATGACTCAAAACGTTTTCTTCATACTACTAACCAAACTCTAAATGTTCAAAATACTTCATCATTCAATATTTTGAATTTTATTTTTCGTAATCACTTAGTAAATAAGGAGTTCTAATTTAGCAATTTTTCAACAAATACAAATGACGGATTTTGTAATAACTGCACAAAGTATTTGATGAGCGGTAAAAAATCAAAAAATTAATCCCCGGGAAATTTGTAAAACCGTTCAAATCCATAATTTCGATTCTATAACACGAATTCAACTTCATGGCCTCAAAAAAAATCAATTGCATCGGCGTGATGACGAGCGGGGGCGACGCCCAAGGCATGAATCCCGCTGTGCGAGCCGTAGTGCGCTCGGCGCTTCACTTTGGACTCGACGTCTACGCCATACACCAGGGATACCAGGGAATGGTAGATGGCGGTGAGGCCATCCGCAAGATGAGCTGGGGGTCGGTGAGTGGCATCCTCCACAAAGGTGGCACCCTCATTGGCACTGCCCGCTGTATGGAATTCAAAGAACGCCCGGGACGCTTGAAAGCGGCAAAACACCTCGTAGAAAAAAAGATAGATAACCTGGTGGTAATAGGCGGCGATGGAAGCCTTACCGGCGCTAACCTTTTTAAAGAAGAGTGGCCGTCGCTACTGGACGAACTGGTAAAATCAGGGGAGCTGACTAAAGAACAAGCCAGGGCTCATCCGGCCCTGAAAGTAGTGGGCCTCGTAGGATCCATCGACAACGACATGGTAGGTACCGACTGGACCATCGGAACCAATACTGCACTAAAGCGCATTGTAGACGCCATAGATATCATCGAAAGCACGGCAGCCAGTCATCAGCGCACCTTCATCGTGGAAGTGATGGGGCGCAACTGCGGCTTTCTGGCGCTCATGAGTGCCCTCTCTACCGGGGCCGACTACGTGCTCATTCCTGAGAGTCCGCCAAAAGGCGACAATTGGGAAGAAGAAATGGCCAACGAGCTCATGAAGAGCAGAAAAGCAGGAAAAAAAGAGAGCCTCGTGGTTATATCCGAGGGGGCCAAAGACCGCGCCGGCAAGCCGATCACCAGCGAATACATCCGCCAGGTATTGAAAGATAAAATAGGCGAGGATGCACGGATCACGATCCTGGGCCACATTCAGCGCGGAGGCCCGCCTACCGCATTCGATCGCTATATGAGCACATTGGTAGGCTACGAAGCCGTGCGGTATTTCATGAAGCCCAACGGAAATGAAAAGTCGGTAATGATCGGCATTAAAAACAATAAGGTATGTGTAGCGCCACTGGTAGAGAGCGTGGAAAAGACCCGGTCTGTGGCGCTCTTTGAAAAGCAGGGCAACTACAAAGAAGCTGTAAAGCTGCGCGGCAGGGAATTCAAGGAAGCGCTCGACATCTACCGCGCCATCCAACAGTCAAAGCCAAATACTGAACGGCAGCTCGGCAAAAACATCCTGGTGATGAACGCCAGCGGCCCCTCGCCGGGGATGAACATCGCAGTCAGGGCTGCGGTGAGGTATGGCATCGACAAGGGATACACCATGCTGGGTATTAAAAACGGCTTTGAGGGGCTCATCGGCGGCCAAATTCGGGAATTAGAATGGATGGAGGTAGAAGACTGGACTTCCCTGGGCGGTAGCGCCCTGGGCACCAACCGCCGGACACCCACCAGCAAAGACTTTTACCTGATGTCCAAAAACCTGGAGAAGTACGAGATTGACGCCATCCTGATGATTGGCGGTACTACCGGCTACAAGATCATCCACGACATGTACAACAAACGGCAGGATTTCGCGCGGTTTGACATTCCCATCGTGTGCCTTCCGGCCAGTATTGCCAACAACCTGCCCGGCACTGCCCATAGTGTAGGCGCAGATACCGCTCTGAACAACATCATAGAAGCAGTTGATAAGATAAAAGAATCGGCCATAGCCCAAAACCGGGCCTTCGTGGTAGAGGTAATGGGCAAAGAGTGTGGCTACCTGGCACTGCTTTCCGGCCTCACCACCGGCGCTGAACGCGTGTATATTCCCGAAGATGGCATCACGCTGAAAGACCTGAAAAACGATGTAGAAAAGCTGACGGAAGGCTTCCGAAAAGGCAAAACACTGAGCCTCGTGATAAGGAACGAAAGTGCCAACGAAATCTACACCACCGACTTTATTTCCGATCTCTACGAAGAGGAGGGCGGCGACTTATTCGATGTAAGAAAGGCGATTTTAGGACACCTGCAGCAGGGCGGAAGCCCCTCTCCTTACGACCGAATCATCGCCACGGTGCTCGGCACCAAAGCCACGGAACTCCTGGTAAAGAAAATATCGGGGGCTGAAAACGGCTGCCTGATGATAGGCATTGAGGGTGGAAATGTCTTTTTCACCGACATGAGAGACCTGCAAAAAATCTACGACGAAACACACAACCGCCCCCGGGAGCAGTGGTGGTATATGCTGAAGGAAATCGCCGGTATATTTGAAAAAAACGCGCCCTGACCCGCGAAATCCCTGTTTTCTATGGGCGTTCAGGCATTTTGGGCTTGCCAGGAAAGGCTGATTGTTAGCGGCGATTTCTTATTTTCTGATAAACAGAAAAACCAGATAAGCTATAAAGCCCACCACGTATACAGCGGCTTCCCAGCGGTCGAGTTTTTTCAGGTGAAGCGTAAACATAAATAGGAATAAAAGCATGGTACCCCCGAAAAGCACATAAAAATCCACATTCAACTGCGTATTGTAGTTCAGCGGCGCTAAAAAACTACTGAGTCCGAGGATCAGGGTGATGTTCAGGATATTGGAGCCCAGCACATTTCCAACAGCGATATCAGACTTCTTTTTCACTGCCGCTACCACGGAAGTTGCCAGCTCGGGGAGCGATGTGCCGGCAGAAATGACGGTGAGCCCAATCAGTTTTTCACTCACATACAGTGACTTGGCAATTTCCACGGCATTGTTCACCACCAAATTTCCACCTACGGCCAGCCCTACAATGCCCACAATAAGCAGCAGCGTCGACTTCCAATAACCGAACACGGGGATATCCGATGTGTCGAAATCAGTTGTATCTTCTTCCTTTTTCAGTGAATAAAGAATGTAGGCGACAAATGCCACAAAAAGCCCCAACAGGATAGCGCCGTCTATATGGCTCAGTGCGTTTTCCTCCTTTCGAAAGAGAAGCCAGTCGTTCACCAGCACGAACAAAACCAGCGAAATAACGAGTGAAAACGGTATTTCCTTCCAAACGGTATTTTTGCGTACGCTCATAGGATAGATCAATCCCGATACACCAAGAATTAGAAACAAGTTGAAAATATTGGACCCGATAATATTACCAAAAACGACATCGTCGTGGTTTTTAATGGCAGAAATGGAGTTGACAACCATCTCTGGCGCCGAAGTACCCAGGGCCACGATGGTAAGCCCGATTACCAGCTCGCTGATTCTAAATTTTTTGGCAATTGACGACGCACTTTCTACCAAAAGGTCGGCGCCCTTTATCAGAAAAACGAACCCCACTGCTACCAGCAAAAAGTTGATGAGTACCGTCAATTTCTGTGAGTCTTAAAAAATTAGTCCCGTGAATATCAAAAATAAACCCGTGATTTTAAAATATCACGGGTTCATCTTATTGTAGCTTTAACTCCTTTATAATCTGTTTTATTTTATCCTCAAGTGCTTTTTCGGTAGCTTCAAAGTCTTCCTTGCGGGCCAGCTTGCCTTTCACTGCAAAATAGAACTTGATCTTTGGCTCGGTGCCTGAGGGACGCGCCGATATCTTGGAGCCATCTGCCGTAAAAAACTGAAGCACGTTCGACTTCGGAAAGTTCACGTCTTTCTCCGCTCCTGACTCCACATCTTTTTCTCTGCCCGACTGGTAATCTACCATTTTCACCAGTGCCGACCCTCCCAGCTGCTTGGGCGGATTAGCTCTCAGGTTTTTCATCATCTCCTGTATTTCTTCCGATCCGCTTTTCCCTTTTTTTGTCAGCGAAAGCAGCGACTCCTTGTAAAACCCAAATTGCTGGTATATATCCGCCAGTAAATCGAACGCCCCTAACCCCTGTTCCTTTGCATAGGCCGTCATCTCGGCGATCATGGCGCAGGAGGAGATGGCATCCTTGTCGCGCACAAAGTCGCCACTGAGGTAGCCGTAGCTCTCCTCACCGCCAACGATAAACTCCTTTTTGCCCTCCAGATCTTTCAACACTTCTGCGATGTATTTGAAACCGGTGAGCGTCTCGAAACACTCTACGCCAAACTCCCGGGCAATATCAGCCAGCAGATCGGTGGTCACGATCGTTTTCACGATATACTGTTTGCCATTGATCCTTCCCTTGGCTTTCCACTGGTTCAGCATGTAATAGGTGAGCAGCACGGCCGTCTGGTTTCCATTGAGCAACTGAAACTCTCCCTTAAGATTTTTGGCGCCCATCCCTACCCTGTCGGCGTCCGGATCGGTAGCCAGGATCAGGTCGGCATCCAATTCCCGGGCTTTTTTCAGCGCCAGCGTCATGGCCTCGGTTTCCTCCGGGTTGGGATAAACTACCGTCGGAAAGTTGCCATCGGGTGTGTCTTGCTCTTTTACGGTATGCACATTTTGAAACCCAAACTCCTTTAAAATTCGGGGCGCCAGCGTGATGCCCGTGCCGTGGATCGACGAAAAGACGATCTTCAAATCTTTCTGGCGTGCTATGATCTCCGGCGATATCGACAAGCCCTTGAGCCGGGCAATGTACTTGCTATCGAGGTTCTCACCAATGGTCTCGATCAGGCTTTCGTTCTTTTGGAATTTTACCTGGTCAAAACTCTCTATTCTATCTACTTCTGCGATGATGTTTTTATCATGAGGTGGTGTCACCTGCCCGCCATCATTCCAATACGCTTTATATCCATTGTATTCCTTGGGGTTGTGTGAAGCCGTGATCACCACCCCACTCTGGCAGCCCAGTTCGCGAATGGCAAAAGAAAGCTCGGGAGTGGGCCTCAAATCTTCAAAAAAGTATACTTTGATGCCATTAGCAGAAAAAACGGCTGCGGTAACCTCCGCAAAAAAACGACTGTTGTTTCGGCTGTCATGCGCTATGGCCACTTTGACCTGGGTGCCGGGAAATGCCTTCAGCAAATAATTGCTCAGCCCCTGCGTAGCCTTACCAATTGTGTATTTATTCACCCTGTTAGACCCCACACCCATGATTCCCCGCAGGCCGCCCGTGCCAAACTCCAGGTCTTTGTAAAAAGCGTCCACCAGCTCCGTGGAATCTCCGGCGTGGAGTAGCTTTTCGATTTCCCTTTTTGTGTCGTCGTCAATATTGCTGTGTAGCCATTCCTGCGCCTTAGCTTTTATATTTTCTTCCATAGTCAATTTTAAGTTTGTACATATTTGCCGCCTCAATTTAGTTTTTTGCGATATTTAATCGAAATTATTTCGTCCTTCTTAAAAACCTTTTAATTTTTGCACCAAATAAATAGAAAATTTGATGGGAAAAACCGACTTGAACAAGCTTAACACGGATTTAATCCAGTTGATCGAAAAGCGAAATCAACTGAGCGAGCTGGACTACAATGACAAAGACTATGACGATGTGGAGGAAGCGCTCCACGATATGGAAGATGACTTTCTCGAAAAGTATGGCGACTACCTGGAAAGCGCGCTTGAAGCCGTTCACGACGAATTCAGCCCCGAAAGCGAAGTACTGCTGCCCATAGCCTACCTTGCCAAAAAGTATTTTGTAAAAGAAAAAAACGGCGCCCGGCTGTACTCTCCCTACCCTGGCGAAGGGGTATTTGTAGAAGTGGATAATTATGTAGATCACGACACGCGCATGGTGATCGTACCCGACCCCGTGCGGATTATTTTGATTATTGACAAATCAAGGATAGAAGAATTATGGCGCGCGCAGTAGTGACCGGGCAAACCGTCGCCGGTATGCACGACACCGGCTACCGGTAGCCTAATTTATCCCGTACTTTACCCAGAACGTTCCTGGCAATTATCCTGGCTTTTTCCTCACCTGACTCCAGCTTTTTATTGAGTTCCCCGGTATTTTCCATGTAGTAGCTAAAAAGTTCCCTGGGTTTTTCAAACTTCTTCATCATAACTTCAAACAGCGCCTGCTTAGCGTGGCCATAGCCATAGTTTCCTGCCAGGTAGTTACTTCGCATTTCGGCCACCTGGCTTTCATCGGCTACCAGCTTGTAAAGCGCATACACGTTGCAGGTATCCGGGTTTTTGGGTTCCTCCAGCGGCGTGCTGTCCGTTACGATGGCCATGATCTGCTTACGCAATTGCTTTTCTGGTAGAAAAATATCTATGGTGTTGTTGTACGATTTGCTCATCTTCTGCCCGTCAATTCCCGGGATGGTCATTACCGTTTCATCAATTTTCGCTTCGGGAATTACAAACACCTCACCATAGCGGCTATTGAATGCCGAGGCAATGTCGCGGGCCATCTCCAGGTGTTGCTTCTGGTCTTTGCCTACTGGCACAAAGTTGGCGTCGTACAAGATGATGTCGGCCGTCATCAGTACCGGGTAGGTAAAAAGACCGGCATTCACGTCCGCCAATTTCTCCGATTTATCTTTAAAAGAATGTGCGTTGGCCAGCATAGGAAACGGCGTAAAGCAGTTCAAATACCAGGTGAGCTCGCATACTTCCGGTATCCGGGACTGGCGGTAAAAAATATTCCTTTCCGTATCAAACCCAAAAGCCAGCCAGGCGGCTGCGGTGGCCATTGTGTTTTCAATTCGTTCTTCGGCACCCTTGATGGTGGTGAGCGAATGAAGGTCGGCTATAAAAAATAAAGCTTCGTGTTTCGATTCTTTGGAGAGTTCTATTGCCGGAACAATAGCCCCAAGTATATTCCCCAGGTGTGGTCTTCCTGAACTTTGTATGCCGGTGAGTATTCGAGCCATAGCGTTTATTTTTGCGCAAGTTTAAGAAAGAAACCGTGAAGATGGAAGTATAAGCGCAAAGAGAGTGAAACGCCGCTGAGCCGACCTACCATTCACGTGCTGAGAGCCGCCATAGAAAATGCACGTAAGTTTCCCATACAAATACATTATTAATTGGCGTTGCTATACCGTAATTTTGCTATGGTTGATTTTTTGATAATTAAAAATGCACTTAATAATGATACGTAAAATAGCATTCGTTGTAGTAACACTTGCCTTTTCTGCGGCTGGTGTGTATGCGCAAGGCCCGAAAATAGACTTCGAAATTGAAACGTACGACTTCGGTGAAATTGAGGAAACCGCCGGCTCGGTAGAACACAAATTTGTATTTAAGAATACCGGCAATGCGCCGCTGGTGATCCAAGAAGTGAA
>CAYUJK010000081.1:4826-11582 GCA_964444895.1 uncultured Roseivirgaceae bacterium | reverse complement strand
TTATAATAGATAAACTTCGGCACCACATTCACATATCTCTTCCAAAGGCGCTTGGGCTCTACACAAAGACGGAACAACCACTCCATTCCACTTCTCTGAATGAACCGGGGCGCTTGCTTTACATTGCCGGTGTGGAAGTCAAACGCAGCCCCAACGGTCACAATAAAATGTGTGCGGGCATATTTGGAAAGCCTGCGGGCATAGCGCTCCTGCTTGGGCGAGCTGATACCTACCCAAACGATATCAGCTTGTTTTTCTGTGATGTCTTTGCCCAGGGCCTCAAATTCTTCATCACTGACCTCGCGGAAAGGAGGGCAGTGAGTACCTACTACGTTATCGTTTCCAAATTTTACTTTACAAGCTTCTTTTAAAGCTTCTGCAATTCCTTCTTTTCCCCCTGTGAAGTAGTGGTTTACCTTTTTGTCGGCAGTGTGTCTTAGCATATATTCGAAGAAATCGGGGCCGTAACATCTGTCGATCTTCTTGGCCCCCTTCAACTTGCCCACCCATACGCCGGGCATGCCGTCGGGGAGGTTTATATAAGCCTGTAGTAAGATATTTCTAAATTGGGGATCCTTTTTGGAATTAATCAGTACGTTGGCGTCAGCAGCGCTTATGCAATAGCTATTCTTTTCACCACTTTCTATCTGATTCATAAAAATGCTATAGGCATCAGGAATACTGCCATCGAATAATGGAATATCCAATACTTCAACTGTGGGTATTTTAACTTGGCTATCGGTCTTTGTCATCATTAAATTGTCAATACAGAAATCAGTATGCATATTCCTCGCCCGTGAATATTCTCCAAACGGTAAGTATAATTATCTTGATATCTAAACTTAAACTCCAGTTCTCAATATACCAGGCGTCAAATTCTACCCTTTTTTTCATGAGCATGATGTCTTTGGTTTCTCCTCTAAATCCGTTCACTTGTGCGTAACCGGTAATGCCCGGTGTGATAAAATGCCTGAAGTTGTACTTGTCAATTTCTTTGGAGTAGTATTCCAACTGACTGATCATGTTGGGTCTGGGGCCTACTACCGACATATCACCTTTCAGCACATTGAAAAACTGCGGAAGCTCATCCATACTTGTTTTGCGCAAAATAGAGCCAATGCGTGTAATTCTTGGATCATTTTTCGTGGCTTGCTTTTCCGTGCTTTCGTTCACCCGCATTGTTCTGAATTTGTAGCATTCAAAAAGCTGGTTGCCTTTGCCCGGCCTTAGCTGCTTAAAGAAAACAGGTCCTTTTGATTCTAATTTGATAAGCAGCGCGATCAAAGGAACTATAAAAGGAAAAATAAAGACAATGACCGACAACGAAAAGACGACGTCAAACGAACGCTTCACCAGCCGGTTGAAATAGCCTCCCAGCGGAGCTTTTGTATAGTTAATTACCGGCACATGATTGAAAAACGTAATGTCAAATTTAGATTTTTGCAAACCTTTAAAATCGGGTACAAAATGGAGATATTTGAAGTTTTTGTCGGCATAGTCGGTTAAGTATTTTATCAAGTCAGTGTCTGTGAGGTCTTTTGCATAGAATATCTCCGTTATGCTTTCTTGCAGGCAGTAGTCCCGAACGTCATCCAGCTTTCCCAAAATCAAATCCTGTGGGCAGCTTTTGTTGGGGTAATCATCAAAAAAACCCACGAACTTGTAGCCAGATGATTTCTGAAAAGTAAAGTAGTCGTAGAGCTGCATGGCCGCATGGCCGGTCCCAATAATGACCGACTTTTTGGCGTGAGCACCTTTTTTGTAGTAGTTACGCGTAACCAGGAAATAGATAACTCTCAAAAAGAAAACGGTAACAAGGCTGAAGAGGTAAAAATACACCAGTACCAGTCTCGAAAATTCGTAAGCCTTGAAGGCCACAAAGCATATCGAAATGAGAAATGCATGAAGAAGAAAAGTCCCTAACAATTTGAGAGTGGAATTTCGTATTTGCGTTACCTGGCTGAACAGGTATACCTTGTTGTAGAAAGCAGCGATTACCCATAGGAAATTGACGAGCAATAGCAAAGCCATATATTCCTGCGAAGTGAAAATATTCCCTTCAAATCGGATAGCATGGGCAATGATAAAGACAATGTCGATGAGGATGAGGTCTGCGATCAGTAATACGATGCTAAACGACCTGGAGTAATACCTTGGGCTGTCCATTTCTAAAAATCAATTGGTTTAGGTGTGGCTGATAGTTTCCATAGCGCAAAAGTACGTAATTCAACGGCACTTCTACAAGCTTTTTTCTAAAAAAAATCATATATTTTTTAGGATAAGTTATAAAAAATTGATTTCGCACTAATGCATCTATTTGGTTGATGAATTTTTATTTTTGCGGTCTCATAGCTGTGAATATTTTAATGAAAAGCAGGTTGCCATTCTTGAATGCCAGTCGCCGAATTCTCCAGAGCCTTCCTTTTATCACCTCATGTGGATGTTTGATATGAATTTCCAAAAATCAAACACAAATGCAACACTGTTGCATTTGTAAAGACAATTGCTCAATTTTGTTTTCATGGCCCCTAAAGCAATTCCCTGTACAAAGTTAACAGGATTTCTTGGAACTGGCTTTGAAAAGATGCTCAGACAGTGTTTTCTGCCGGTGAAGTAAATCGTTACCCAACATAATTGTCAGGCTTCTTCAATAAAAATTAGACATGTCTAAAAATAAAATTTGATTATGTATAATAAAATATTTAGGTTTGAATAAAATTTAGAAATTAAGAAAAATGAAGATTGTACTTTTTCTGGGGTTTATATCGTTTGCTTCTCACGTTTTTGCACAGGAATATGGTACTATATCCGGTCGCATAACTTCTCCCGATGGCCCCGTGCCTTTTGCTACCATCCAGGTTCAGGGCTATCCGGCAAGCGGCATAGCTGACCATGAGGGGAAATTTTCCATCGATAAAGTTCCTATAGGAGAAAGAACACTTGTGGTGAGGGGAATGGGGTTTCAGACTTTGCATTGGAAAGTAGATGTGAAAAAAGGCGAATTGATAGATTTAAACTTGAATTTGCGGGTTGACAACCTGAATCTCAATGAGGTAGTGGTGAGTGCCTCTCGATACGAAATGGATCGCAAGGAATCGCCTGTCATCGTAAATGTGATAACCCCCGATCTCTTTAAGGCCACCCAGTCCATCAGCATGGCCGACGCCCTGAACTTTCAGCCGGGGGTAAGGGTAGAGAACAACTGCCAGAACTGTGGTTTTACCCAGGTGCGACTTAATGGACTGGAGGGAGCCTATTCTCAAATATTGATCAACAGCCGCCCGGTATTCAGCGCGCTCACCAGTGTGTATGGCTTGGAGCAAATACCCGCCAGCATGATCGAACGCGTGGAAATAGTGAGAAGCGGAGGCTCCGCCCTTTATGGTTCCAATGCCATAGCTGGTACCATCAATATCATTACGAAAGAGCCTATACTCAATTCCTGGCAGATAGGTTCTAATTATGCGTTGGTTGATGGGGCCGCTTCTGACAGAACTATAAATCTCAATGGTTCTCTTGTAAGTGATGATTTAAACAGCGGAGTTACCCTGTATGGCATGTCGCGAGACCGGGACGCCTTTGATGCAAATGGGGATGGCTTCACCGAAGTCACAACCTTGCAAAATATTACCTTAGGAACCCGGGCATTTCTGAAACCTACCGATTTCAATAAGGTGATCTTGGAAGTAAATGCCATCAAGGAGCATAGAAGGGGAGGGAATCGCCTGAACCTGGCGCCACATTTCACAGACATTACCGAGCAACTTGATCACACTATTTTTATAGCCGGTCTTACCTACGATCAATATAGCCGCAATAAGAAAAATAAATTGAGCACGTATGCTTCCCTTCAAAACAGCAAACGACTAAGTTATTACGGTGGCTTGGGGGGTGGGCGCACAAGAGAAGATAGCTTGGCAGCAGCCAATGCCTATGGATTGACATACGATTTATCTTTTGCCGGTGGCATGCAGCTAACGCGTAGTTTTGGAAACTCAGACGCCCTCGTTGTAGGGATAGAATACCAACTCAGTGATGTAGAAGATAGAATACCAGGATATAGCCGAAGGGTAGATCAGCAGGTAAATATGGTAGGACTTTACGGTCAGTATGAATGGAAGCCCAATGAAAAACTTACCACCCTGGTGGGAGGACGATATGATTGGGTGTATGTTTCCGGAGAATACGAGGTAGAGAATGTTTATCGAACTTCCGAAATCGATCAAGGGGTCTTTAGTCCGCGCCTCACTTTGCTATACAAGCTGAATAACGACCTGCAATTCAGAAGTGGCTACGCGCGGGGTTTCAGGACTCCGCAGGCATTCAATGAAGATTTACACATTTCATCAGTAGGCGGGGAGCCCCAGTTTGTCATACTCTCCAATGATCTCAAAACGGAGTTTTCCAATGCCTATACAGTCTCATTCGATTATGACCGAAATATCGGATCCATACAAACGGACTTACTTGTCGAAGGCTTTTATACGGACTTAACCAACCCCTTCACCACCGTAAGTACCGGCGCAACGTTGTTGAACGGCTCCATCTTAGAAGAAGTGAGAAACGGAGCAGGGGCGTATGTGACTGGTGTAAACATTGAGCTGAATGTAGCTCCTTCATCCAAATTCCTCTTTCAGGGAGGGGGTACTGTACAGCGGTCTATTTACAAAGAACCGCAAATAGTCTTCGAGCCGGAGTTGCCCAATGAGGATGAGCCGACGGTGAGCGTAGACCGCTTTCTGAGAACGCCCAATGTGTACGGTTTTGTGAATACAAATTGGACGCCGGTAAAGCCTTTCAGCGTAGATGTGACAGGGGTTTATACAGGTTCCATGATGGTTCCCCGCGTTGTGAGCGAATCGGGATTTATTAACCTGGTAAACACAGAATCTTTTTACGAATTAAATGTGAGGCTTTCCTACGTGTTTAAAGTTCAGAAGAGCTTTTCGGTTGAATGGAATGGTGGCGTGCAAAACGTTTTCAATAGTTTTCAAAAAGATTTTGATACCGGACCTACTCGCGATTCCGATTATATATATGGCCCTATCAGACCGAGAACTTTCTTTATGGGATTGAAGATTGGAAGTATGCCCTGATGTGCTACTCCAATGAAATTCAGGAAACCATTTGTTCTTTACGGGTTAGGGGGTCTTTACCACTTTTCGTGTCACTTTGTCCTTATCGGTTTCTATCAATACCTGATAAACTCCGGCCTCCTGACTTGAAAGGTTTATGGTATATGTGTTTGCAGACTGCCAAACTACCCTCCCCAATTGGTTATAAACTGTTATGGTGAAGCTCGCTACATTTTGGAGGTTTCTGATGGTAAATATTCCTGACGTCGGGTTTGGAAACAATTCAAAGAGGCCCGGATACGGCTCCGGCTCATTGGCGGAAGTAATCGTCGTTTTACACGCCAAAGAATGTTGCTGGAAGAAAGACCACATCAGGTCAGTTGCGCTAATAAACTCCGATACCGGGTCGCCTATTTGAGTCTGTGTGCCTCCGGGCCAGGAATGCCCGCCATCTTGAGAGATATAGAAGTTTACCTCGGCGCCACAGTCGCACGTCTTCCATTTTGTAAAGGTAAACTCGTTGGTATGCACCAGGGTATCATTTTTAACCATACAACCGTTGTGGCCTGCCCAGGCATTCAATACGGAATCAAGTGGGGGATTGTAATGCCCGGAAACACCATCGCCTACTCCGCCCTCATAAGGAATGCTTTGGTCGTCATAAGAGTGGAAGTGGACCACCGGCACACCGCGGCTGGGATTGCAGGAAGTCATACTCATGGAACATGCCACCGGGGCAATAGCTGCTATTCGATCAGAAAGCTCACAGGCCAGGCGGTAGGATAAAAACCCGCCATTTGACATTCCAGTGGCATATATTCTGTCCGTATCTACGGAATAACGATTGATTAATGTGTCCATCAAGGAATTGATAAACCCTACGTCGTCTGTATTGGAATTGCTTGCGTATCCGCAGCACCACCCGGCATTCCAGGTCCTTATGTTCAAAGCGCCGCCTTTAATTCCTTCAGGATATACCACAATGAAATTTTCCTCGTCAGCTTTTTCACTGAGCTTTGACTGCTCTTGTAGGTTGAAAGCACTGCCAAAGCCACCGTGCATAGCGAGTATCATGGGCAAAGGCGAACCTGGAGAGTAGCCCGGCGGCAGGTGAACGAGATAGGTGCGGTAGTTTCCGTCGTGTTGAATACTATCGTACTGACCAAGAACAATAGTAGGCGAGGTCAGTACGATAGCCATTATGCAAACAGCCAAAAGTCTTTTATTCATCTAATGTAAAGGTTGGCGTAAGTTGGTTTATATCGCAGGCGCTTCTTTTGGGTTCGGCCCGTATTCGTTTGCACCGGGATTACTATCGGTAACCAGTAAAACGATTAGCCAGATGCCTCCTATCAGGGGTATTAGCGAAATGAGGATCATCCACCCGCTTTTACCAACATCATGGAGCCGTCTGACTGCCACGGCCAAGCTGGGAATAAGAACAATCAATGCATAGAGCGCATAGATGATACCGTAGCCCATACCTCCCACACCTGTTCCTAATGCGTAGTCAAGGGCAATGGCTACCATTGAAAAAATGAAATTAAAGAGAATGAACATCCAATATTCGGTTCTCCTGGCTCTTCCGCCAAAATCAGCGTACTGTTTTAAAACTTTTAGATACCAATTCATGATTTTGTGTTTAGTGTTCCTACTCGTATGGCTTTTCGGTTCCGCCCCG
>CAYUJK010000081.1:0-4726 GCA_964444895.1 uncultured Roseivirgaceae bacterium | reverse complement strand
ATTCATGATTTTGTGTTTAGTGTTCCTACTCGTATGGCTTTTCGGTTCCGCCCCGGTTGTTTAAAGTGTTGCGGTTCCACTTTGCATTTTTGAAAAACAACAAAGAATAAATATAAACAAAACATCGGTTACAAGACAATAGGAGAAACCAAGGAGAATTTTTGGGTATAAGACCAAATAATGTCAGTTAGGAGGACTTTTTATAATTCAAAATCGCCCAGCCGTTAAATACGATGGCGAAAATAGTGGTAGCAAGAAATTGAATTTTAAGATCGTGGAAGCCGCTGCCTTTCATTATGACCATACGGATTACTTCTACAAAATAAGTGACAGGACTGGCGTGTGCGATCCACCTGGCCCATGTGGGCATACTGTCAATAGAAGTGAATAAACCTCCCATGAGAATAAAAATCATCATGAAAAAAAAACTCAACGACATGGCTTGTTGCTGAGTGTTGGAATAAGTGGAAATCAACAGTCCTAAACCCAGGACGGCCGTCAAATATAAACTAAGGTAGGCATACAGCACGCCGATACTTCCGGCCGACTCAATGCCATAAACAAGCCGGGCGACGAGGAATAACCCAACGCTGAAAATAAACATTCCTATTACCCAAAAGGGGATGAGTTTTCCTAGAACGAAATAATGCTTTTTGATGGGCGTCACGTTGATTTGCTCTATCGTACCCACTTCTTTTTCTTTTACAATATTCATGGAGCATAAGTACAGGCCTATCATCGTTACCAGCAGCACTAAAATAGCGGGAACCATAAACGACTGGTAGTTGAGCGAGGGGTTGAACCAGTTGAGTGCCGAAACCGCAATTCGGGGTGCAGGACTGAAGCGGCTTTCGGGAAGCCATTCCAGCCGTATTTCTCCGTTGTACTCGTTGATGATCCTCGCCAGGTATGAACTTCCTACCCCTGCTTTTACTCCATTAATGGCATTTACGGCCAGGAAAAGTTGTTGGGAGCCCTCCCTAATTAAATTGCTTTCAAAGCCCAGAGGGATTTCCAGGATGAGGTCGCTTACGTCTCCTTCCAATTGAGTGTAGGCCTCATCGTATGTTGGGCTATAGTCGGTTATTTTAAAATAACCTGATGATCGAATACTCGAAACCAATTTTTGGGAATAGGAGGAGCGATCATGATCTACAATGGAAATATTGATGTTTTTAATTTCAAAATCTGCGGCGAGTGGCAAGACCAGCAATTGGATCACCGGAGCGATAAAAATCATAGGCAGAATGCTTTTGTTTCGGAAAATCTGCCTGAATTCTTTTTGCAACAAATATTTCAGCGTCCTCATATTTCTTGTGCTTTGGTGAAGAAGTTATTTGGCATCCGCCAGACGAATGTTAAACTTTTTGATGCTGACTATTAACAGGAATACCGTCATGCCTAACAGAATTAAAGTCTCTTTCCAGATGGCGGTAAACCCAAGTCCCTTGATCATTACAGCTTTGATAATGATGTAATACCACTTGGACGGAACTACATTGGCTATCATCTGTAAAAATTCGGGCATATTTTCGAGGGGAAACATAAATCCCGTAAGCAGCAGCGTGGGCACCAGCATTCCCATGAGCGATACCAACATGGCGGCCTGCTGCGTGGCGACTATGTTAGATACCAATAACCCCAAGGAAAGGGCGGTGATGATGAACAGCGCACTTACACCAAAAAGCAACAATACGTTGCCGTTAATGGATAAGCCCAATACAAAACTGCTCAACAGCAATATTACTGCCAGGTTGATTAGCGAGAGGACTAAGTAAGGCACGGCTTTGGAAACAATTACGAGAAAAGGATGAAAGGGAGATACCAGCAGCACTTCCATGGTTCCATTTTCTTTTTCCCGTACAATTGACACCGACGTCATCAGAACGCAGATCAGCAGCAATACCAGGGCCATTACCCCGGGAACGAAATTCGTAGCTCCCTTTAGCTCCGGATTGTAGATCATCCGTATCTCGGTATTGATGGAGTAGGGGACAGTGCTACTCTGTACAAGCCCTCTCTGATAATCCATAATGATGTTAGTGGCATAGTGGGTAATGGAGGTAGCGGTGTTTGGGTCGGAGGCATCGGCAATGATCTGCACCTGGGCGCTGTTCAGATGCAGCAGGTCTTCCTGAAACCGGGCCGGAAACACGATCACGAGTTTGGTGTTTCCTTCTCTAAAGGCATTTTCAATCTGCCTGTGGCTAAGGGCCATTTTTTCGATTTCGAAGCTATTGCTGGCTTCAAATTGACTGATGATGCGCTGGGTTGCATGGTCTTTGGCATAATCGCAAATCACAATCCGGGCGTTTTTTATCTCATTTGTGAGCGCAAAACCAAATAGTACAATTTGCGCTACCGGCAGGCCAAATAACAGCAGCAATGTTTTCTTATCCCGGAAAACGTGATAAAACTCCTTGCGCACAAATGCTAAAAATTGCTTCATATCTAATTCTCTTTTCGTTTAGCACCTCTGGCCAGCTCATAAAATACTTCGTCCATAGATGTCGCGTGGTATTGTGTTTTCAAATTGGAGGGAGCGTCCAATGCTTTGATCACGCCATCTACCATCATGGACACGCGATTGCAGTATTCGGCCTCGTCCATGTAGTGCGTGGTTACGAATACGGTGATACCCTTGCCGGAAGCCTCGTAGATCAAGTCCCAGAACTGCCGGCGGGTTACGGGGTCCACGCCGCCGGTAGGCTCATCGAGGAATACAATTTTGGGCTCGTGAAGCACGGCTACGGAAAAGGCCAGCTTTTGCTTCCATCCAAGAGGGAGCGCGCCCACTCTTTTCTTTTCTTCCTGTTTTAATCCCAATCGGTCTATCAGACTTTCTGTTTTCTCTTTGAGTTGTTTGTTGGAAAGCCCATAAATCCCACCAAAAAACCGGATGTTTTCCAGCACGGTAAGGTCTTCGTACAGAGAGAATTTCTGACTCATATAGCCAATGTTCTTCTTTATTTTTTCAGGCTGTTTGTACACGTCATAGCCGGCAATGGTAGCTCTTCCTGACGAGGGAATAGAAAGGCCGCACAGCATGCGCATGGCTGTGGTTTTTCCAGCGCCGTTAGCGCCTAAAAAGCCAAATATTTCGCCTTTGTACACGTCAAAGGTGATTTCGTTGGCGGCGATGAAGCTTCCGAAGCGCTTGGTAAGCTTGTCGGTATGTATGGCTATTTCATGGTTCATTTGCTCATCAGTTTTATGAAACAATCTTCTATGGTGGGGCTGATGCGTATTACATCCACATGTTGATGTTTTTTCTGGAGTTCCGCGGTTAGTGCGGCCAGGCTATTGCCGTTGTGGCTGAGGATAATGTGATGGTATTCACCAAAGGCAAAGCAGCTTTTTACGTGTTGGCTATCGCGTAAGTCGTTCAACAGCTTACCCATGTTCTCCGCCTTGGCGGCAAACAACGGCTCGCCGAACTGTTGGATAATATTCCCCGGCGTATCAATCGACATGATTTTCCCTGATTGAATGAGGGCAATTCTTTCGCACAAGGTGGCTTCATCCATATAGGGGGTCGAAACCAAGATGGTGATGCCCTCTCTTTTCAGGCGGCGGAGCATTTCCCAAAACTCTTTTCGGGATACCGCATCTACACCTGTAGTGGGCTCATCGAGAAAAAGCACGTGGGGCCTGTGAATAAGCGCACAGCACAGGGCCAGCTTTTGTTTCATTCCGCCCGATAGTGCCTTTGCTCTTCTTTTTTTAAAAGGCTCTATCTGAACGTAAATATCTTCGATCAGGTGGTAATTTTCTTCTATCGTGGTATTGAAAACCGTGGCAAAAAATTGGAGGTTTTCTTCCACGGACAAATCCTGGTACAAGGAGAATTTTCCCGGCATGTATCCGATTTGCTTTCGAATGGTTTTGAAATCCTTTACTACATCAAGCCCGGAAACGGCAGCCCTTCCGGAATCGGGTAGTAATAGGGTGGTGAGGATGCGGAAGAGGCTGGTTTTACCGGCGCCATCGGGCCCTATCAGGCCAAAGAGCTCCCCCTTTTCCACTGTAAAGGTCGCATCATCAAGCGCTTTTACCGGCCCTTTTTCGTAAGTTTTTACAATATTTTCGAGTCTTACCTCTGCCATTTCTATTGGAAGTTTACCTCTCCGTACATGCCAATTTTGTAAGTGCCGTCGTTGACCACCTTCACTTTGACGGCGTACACCAGGTTAGCCCGTTCTTCCTTGGTTTGGATGGTCTTGGGGGTAAACTCTGCCTTATCGCTTATCCAAGTGATTTTTCCATCTGTTTCCTTAAAACCGCCTTTTCCATCGTCGGTGAACACCTTTACCTTTTGATTAAGTTTAACCTGCGGAAGTTGGTTGCCGGTAATGTAGGCTCGCAGGATAAGACTCGAAAGGTCGGCCATTTTGAAAAGTGGTTTTCCGGGTGCCGTCATCTCGTGGGCTTTGGCGTATTGGGTGAGAATGGCGCCGTTTGCCGGGCTGACTATTTTGCACCTTTGCAGTTGGTCGTTCAGTTGTTCTACCTGCACTTGCAGGGGGAGTTCTTCTTTGTCGATTCCCCTGGAGACGATGTTCAGGGTAGACTTTTGGGCTTCAATCTGTTTTTTCAGCACGTCTATTTGTGAATTGATATCGTCCATTTGCTTGGGTGTGGCGGCGTCAGATTTCAATAAATTGCTGATTCGGAGTTGCTCCCTTTGGGCCGATTTTAGCTGCTCCTGTAATGCGGAGAGTTGAAC
>CAYUJK010000080.1:0-11661 GCA_964444895.1 uncultured Roseivirgaceae bacterium | reverse complement strand
GGATCGATAAGGCTCGCCGCCGAGCACGCCCGGCGCGCGTAGCAGCTCGAAATACTGTTGCCAGCTCATTTTCGAACTCCGTTTTGGCAACATTTTTGGCAACATTGGCAACAAAATAATTTTTCCATTGTTGCCATTGTTGCCAGCCAAAAACCCTCTTTTTTACTCAAAAACTTACATTTTAATACATTTGGCAACAATGGCAACAATGGCAACACACTTTTTCAAAATTTTTCATACTCACCAAATCAGACTTTTTCACACTTCTTGTACTTTTCCAATATTAAAATGGGATAGGTTCCTGCCCATCATTTATATTTCCAAAAGAAGCATTTCCTGAATTTTCGCGCGACGAATGCGCCGCTTCCTCCCCAATTTTAAAACTGGACACCTCGTCGTCGGTGAGCCAGTCGTCGTATTTGAGGGTGTAGCATCGCTGCTTTTGCGTTATCAGCGTCAGCGCTGTGCCGTTGTCGTCGGCCCAGCCTGTTGGGTAGCTCTGCTTCACCGGGTGTGGCGCCGGTTCTATTCCTTTTCTCTTCTGCAGGTAGTTTCGGATATCTTCCCGGTCTATCCGGTATTTCGTTCCTTCGAGGGCCAGCTGATTCACCAGCGTCTTTAGCCCGACGTTGATCTCTGTAACCCGGTAGGTGAGGAACAGGTCGCGGATGAAGTCTTCTATCAGCCTGTCGAGGCGGTTCTTTGTCTCTTCTACTATGATCCGGAACTGATCAGTGATGAAATGCTCCTCCCGGAACCACAGCCGGGTTTCTTTTTTGTGGTAGATCTTCCGGTGCATGGCATAGTGCAGCCAGGCGGGGATCTCCTCCCTCATCTTCTGCTCCAGCTGCGGATCTTCCTGCTCTATCGGGAATACCCGGACGACGAACCACCGGTTCTCGCCCTCATCTATCTTCATTACCCTGTCGGCATCGTTGCTGCAGATGATCAGCTTACCGTAGTACGGGAATTTTTTTACGTTCATCCCTTTGTTCTCCAGGTAGGCGGTATCAGCCGTGGCCAGCTGCTTCAGCCGCTCTTTCTCCTGCTTCTTATCGACTTCTAAAAAACCCTCGTCAATGGCGATGATAAACTTAGTGATGTAGTGCGCATTGAATCGCATCTTGAATTGCTCATTGCCCAGGATGGCCATATTGTTGCCATAGACCGCCTGGAGCCACTTGAGGAATGTGGACTTGCCTGTCTTGAATTCGGGACTAACCAGGATAGGCACCGGCAGCATCTGCTTCGGATGCTGTAGCTGTATGCACAGATAATCCAACCCTACCGTGAACTGATCGCCGGTGATGTCGCTGTCAAAATCGCCCTGGCCTGAGAATATGTGCTTTAGAAACTTTCGGATCGTAGGGAACTCGCCCTCCTTCGGCACATGTATCAGTGGCTCGCAGAGGTTGAAGCAGCCGTTGTGTGTCTTTTTGAATGATCCATTCCACGATGGCTCGTTGCAGAAAGCATCGTACTTAGGTATCTGATCCAGGAAGTCGGGGTATTTCTTGTAGTCGCTGGTAATCTCACTTTTCTTCCAGGGCACCAGGTCCGTCTCCAGGTCGCCGTGCTTGTTGGGCACGTTGATGATCTTGAGGTAATCGGGCCCCACGCGCATAAACCGGTCGGCGTCTTCATGCTTGACAAACTTCACATCCTCACCGTCGAAGTGGTATCTCCGCTTCTTGAAGAGAAATTCACGGCTGCCGATGTACTTTTTGTACACCTGGTAGAATTCCGTCTCGTTGCCCAGGCCCATCCACCGGTACACCTTGTTCATCTGACCGTCCGAAATGTTGAAGCCGCGGAAATATTTCTTCGCAAATTCAAACTGAAGCATGTCTGCCTTGATGTCTTCCGTTTCGTGGCCAAACTTTGTGAGCAGATCGTCAAGCCCTTTCGCTTCCAACTCTTCGTATTTCTGCTCTATGTACATCCAGTGCACCATTTCCAGGGCTACTGTCTTATCGTCGAGCAGGAGCTGCACGCTCTGCCGGAAGTACTTCACCGCGGTGTAAAACGATAGTGGGCGCTTGCTGAGGTCCTTGTCTGCCGCCCAGTTCACCGTCATGGTGTCGGCGTCCGTTAGGAACACTACCAGCTTCACCTTGCACTGGATAATGAGCTCCTGTATGTCTTCGTGCAGCTTGCCCTGTACGTCGCCGTTGTAGAACCCGTGGATACTGGGAATGCCGATGACGTCCACCCCGATCATCGACCCCTTGAAGGCTTTGAACTCGCCCTCGATCACGAAGAGCGTGTCGACGTTTTCCTTCCTGGCATACTTGGCTATGATGTTCGGTGGGAAAAATGGGAACTGTCCGCTGCCTTTCTCCTGAAGGTACTTAGGGGCGCCCTCTTTAGGATCCTTAATGCGCGTGCGGTAGTACTGCTTTTCCCACTTGGCGCCATCGTTTTTCCAGCGGTAGTGATCGCCCAGGAGGTTGTAATAATTTATGCGGATGTTGTCGTCTTCATCCGCCTCGAATACCACCTGGTTAATTGCCTTCGGTTCGTCGCCCTGGTAGTAGGTGTAGGTGAAGGTATTGAGCGCGTCGGTGATGCCGAGCTCCTGCATGCGCGAGGTATAGTAAGGAGTGTTTTTTTTTGTGCTCATTGAGGGCTTATATTTTCAATATTTCGGTGCAGTGGTCAGGTTGATGCTGAATATTGAAATCTACGGGCCGTTTTCGGGGATATCCGGGAGGCCTGTGGTGGATATTACCTTGAAGGAGATGACCCATACCCAGGGGTTTTGCTTCCAGGTTTGGGGGCCGTTGATCGAGCATATTAATGATTTGAATGAACTTTTCGGTTCTGAAAACCATTCAAATACGTCGTTTGGAAAGTCCATGTAATCTTTGTATACCAAATCATAGCATAGTTGAGATGGATAGCAACTTTCAATACCTTCCAAAATAGAGTCTTCATCCGATATATCCTGTAGCCTTTCCGGTTTGATGTCTACTATCTGAAGCCAGATCCTTGCGGCGGCCTTGGGCATGAAGAGGGGGGATAATTTATAGTTGTAAGCGTACAGCCTTGTTCCTTTCTCAAATTCACCTGGCTGTAGATCGCCGCAGTAAATAGTCTTTCCAAAGGCAGGATTATTTGGGTTTTCAAATTGCCGTTCTTTCAAGATGGATTCCTTCACCCACAGCAGGTCGCCGGGCTGGCCGTAGGGGCATAGGAAATTGGCATCGCCAGTTTCAACACAGTAGTGGTTTTTTGTTTTGGGATCAAAAATGTAGTGGTAGTCGTTGTGCTTTTCAACCTCATTTTTCACGACCCTCCTGGTCATGCCTTTGAAGGCCTTAGCGTTGTCGATTGGCTCCGGTGGCCACCCGCCTGCCGGCGAGGCAGGGGTGTTCAGTTTTGTGTTCAGGATAGCCTCGATGAGGAAGGGCTTCATAAGGATTGGGTGTTCTTTCATATTAGTTACTGGTTACTGGTTACTGATTAATTGTCTATCGTATCCCCGCTAGTTCTTTCATATCACCTGCTGTTGGGCTGCAGTGAGCTTCGTTCGCCCACGTAGTTTCTCGGTACGTAGCTCGTTCATGCGTTTCTTTGAGATTTTCAGGCCATTATCTCGCATGTACCGACAGACGGCAGTGGATGATATGCCGAGCACCCGGGCCATGTCATTTGCCGACATCACCCGGTAATGTTCCCTTATATATTCTTCTTGCTGCGTTGTGATCACTGGTTTCCTCATTTCGTATATTCGCATATTTCCGTCACCGGCACGGGGCGGTCATACATGTATTCTATGCGCCAGGAAGCCCGGCTTTTCCGGTGCTGCTTCAGCCGCTTCTTTTGCTCCTTCGTATTCCACCCAGTGGGCGTCTTTTTGTAGCCGGGGCGGGCGGGCGTGCATGATACTGCCAGCAGCAGGGCTACCATCATCAGCACCACTATAAGGTCGTAGAGCCAGGGGGTTGATTTCTCTTTCATCTCTGTGAATTTTGTTGTGTAAATTCTTCGAAAAAATGTGCCTTCAGCAGTTCGTAATCGCCGCGGTTTATCTGAAGGCGGTCCAGTAGCTCATTCACGCGGGCGGTGGGGTAGGCGCGAACCACAGTGCCCGAAAAGTCAGGGGTGAACCGTGGCTTTTTGGCGGTAGCCGGCGGGTGATCATCGAGGCAGGTGCAAGCGTATTCGTTTGCCGCCTGGGTGATTTCAAAGCCGGCATTTACGCCCCCGCATTGGTAGCATATTCTATTAGCGTAGGTCATATTCATCAATTAATGACAGTTGATAACTTCCGTCTTTATATATTTGAAGAAAGGGCTTATCGGCGGTCGACTCTGTGCCGTCCCACTTATCCGGCCATGTGTTTTTGCTGATCAATTCATTGATTCTGATCACTTCATGAATATTCAGTATGTCTATTTTTGGCAGGCCTTGTTTAGCCGCTAAATCGCTGGATTCTTTTTGGATCTTCAATATCCGATATAGTGCCCATCGACGTGCTTTCATGGTGAGCGGCCCCATTCTATTCGGATTTTTAGAGGCAGAGCCATCTTTGTTTTTTTCTCCATGCTTTCGAAGCCTGTTATAAGGCCTCCTCAACTCTTCATATACATTTCTCAGCCTTAGAAGCGGTGAAAGGTAGTTGTACTTTATAGGGTCGATATTGAGCAGTCCTATAATGGCAGTATCTTTTGAGGCCAATGGACAGCCTACGCATCCTGTTCTGGCATTGATCTCCTCAGCTTCTTCGCCGCCGTAGGCATCGGCCAACAACTCTGTTTTCCATTCCCCATATCGTTCCATTGGGGCAAACAATTTGAGCCAATCCCATATTCCGCAGACTCTCCAGTGGAGAATTGGCGCTAACTTGTCTGCTATATCATCATTTTTCATTTGCTGGTACCATCCCTGGCCGCATTCAGTATCATCCTTGCCACAGCTCATCTTTATTCGGGCATCCCTTATTGCAGATTCGCCTCGTCTGACTCCTGTGAGGCAAAGCAATTTTTTCTTGTACAGTTTATATAGCTTGGCAATTTCAACTTGCATAGGATCAATTTTGATCTGTCGGGTACACCATCGAAATGTCATGTTGTTTGGCGGTGGAATTCCGCGGCCAAGGATGTAGACAAAAAACCGTTTGTCCAACTCGGCCATCACTATCCTCACTTCAATGCCTAGATACCGAAGCTGTTTTATTATCACTCTCGCCGAAACGGATAGTGGGTGAAGTTCCATTCTCGTGTCGGCGAAGAGAACTATGATTTTTTTCGGTGCCTTAATTTGACCACTTTTTATCAGGGAAATTATGAGCGTGACAAGCGCAGTACTATCCTATCCTCCTGACCAGCAGAACACCCAAAAATCGTACAGTGGGCCGTACGCGTTCATGGAATCAACCGTGAGGTTTACGGATTCATCGAATGTTATTCGAGCGTCTTCGAAAATGGATAGTTGTCTTTTCATCTCCCCACTACCATTACCGAGAGACATAAGAAGATGAAAAAAAGGGCAGTGACGAACATTCCGAATAGTAGCCACACGGCCAGGTTGAAAATGTGCTGCCCCAGGGTGCTCAGCCATGCACTGAGGTTACGGTCTATTTTTTTCATTGCTATACTATTTATTGATCAATCTTCAAACTCGCGGAGTGCCTTATGCCGCCGGTGCTCACCTGGTGCTCCTGTGAAAGCTCTACCGCGGTGATGCGGAAGCGGTACGTATCGTTTTCCATCGTGCAGAAGAGCACGCTGTGATCTGGCGCTATCTCCAGCTCCAGTAGCCAGTAATCGCCGTGCGACTTCATCAGCTCTATGCGGTCTATGAGGTCGCGGAAGCGCGGGATCCGGAACTTGGCAAAGTAGCGGAACTTGCCACGGCGCCGGTGATCGGCAAATCGGCTGCAGAACGATACTTCGTAGCTCATGACCCGAAGATTATGTACCACGCCACTGATATGGCCCAAAACCATAGGCCCAGGGCGAGCACCATTCCTGAAAATTCGAGCACGGCCAGCAGGCGGGCCCGATTACGATTGTACCTGTTGATATCCATTGTATTATTATTTAGGGGTAAAAAAAGCGGCAAGTGCGGAGGCAAAACCTTCCCCACGCACTGTTACCGCATCTGAATGTATCAGCGCCCGGTAAGGTGTCACAAGCCAGGCGCTGCTTTTGATAGAAGTCTGCAGGAGCCGCAGCCGTATGCCGCCGCCCTATCTTCATTAATTAAGGTGCTTTGGTAGACTGATCCAATTCTCTGATCAGCGACAGATTGTCATTTGTGATTTGCCGCACTATGCCGGTTTGATGCGCCAGCAGGCCCTCCCATTTTGCATGCCTCTGCCGCCAGAATGCCGATTGCTCAGGCGTTTCTGCGCGCAGAAATTCCTTCCATGCCTTCTTGTGATGCTCCTGGATGTTCAGCAGCAGCTCCACGGCGATGGTGTAGGTTTGCAGGATGTTATCTTCTTTCATTTGTGCGTTGGTTTTGGGAGAAAAAGAGGGCAATTGCCCCCCTTTCAGTCATTTTGAAAACACAGCGTACCCGCGCCCTTATGGCTGGGGCATGACCTGCAGGCGCCCTTGGCACCATGCGATCATATTAAGTATCTTTTCGCGCAGGAGCTGGTTCTTTGAGCTGGCCCCAGGCAGTATCGTTCTCAGGTCTTTTTCCACGGCCGTTACCAGCCAGATGTGAGCCGCGGCATCACGATCGCGGTAGTGGTCCATGAGTCGGTTGATGCGCGTGATGGCATTGCGGCGGTCCATATCGCCCGCGCCGTAGCCATGGTCCATGAGCCACTGCCGCAGCTTCACAGCGGCGGTGATGACATCCCTAATGCGCTTTTTCACGTCTGCTTTCATGGCCTATATCATCCTTACTTTTTCAGGGTGGAAGGGCATGGGATTCTTCATGCCGGAGAGATGCACCCACACCTGGTACATGCGGCCCTCCCGGTAGCCGATGCGGTCTACCACGCCATACTCGCCCTCCTGGGCGATGAAGCCCTCCGGATGCACAATGGCGCCTTCGTGCAGGGCAGTGGCGGATTGGATTGTTGCTGTATTGTTCATGATTCCGATTTGAAAAGTGAGAGTTGGTCTTTGACTATTTCGGCGTCAAGTTCCTTGAGCGACTTGCCCAGGCGCATCTCTTCGCTTGTGAGCTCCATGAGGCGGTGGAAATCTTCGCTCACGGCGAGGTTCTCGCGCAGCTGGTGCATCTCCATTTTGATTTCCGACTTGCGCCGCAGGATGTGCTTGCGCTGTGTGATCGTGCCGTGGAAGTAGTTGAAGAGGACTTCGTAGCACTCCCTTTTATATTGCATTAGTTCGGGACTTTTTGACTGGATAGAAAACAGCCAGCCGTAGATGAATTTTTCGGGTAGGCAGGCCATTTTTCGGAGGCGATTATCGGCGGCAACTATATCCCAAATGGTATATAGTTGACTAAGAATTTCGTCGGATTTTATACGCTCCAATTGCTTATTAAAATGAATATTCAAAGCCTCACAAATTGGTTTGATAGCTACCCAATACTCACCGTCTACATCAAGAAAGTGGATAGTCTTTCCGTTGAATTCGAGGAATTTTTTGATTTCAGATTTCATATAGCATTTCGTTTATGTCAATGTTGATATTCAACTGCTCTATCGTTGCGATATCATCTTCGTAAAGATTGATTGGTTTAACCCCCAGCCATTGCGCAATTGATGATGCTTCAAAGGGTAGTAAGTGAGGTTTGCCTTCTCGATTTTCAATCAAATCTTTCATTCTGTTTTTCGTAATCCCCAAATCAAAAAGCTTTGTCTTGCTGATAGGCTGTCCACGATCATTCCATTGAAATCCCATCTTGATAAAAATTTCTTTAAGGCGATTTCGTCGATAACTGTTTACTTCTGAAGTTTTTGCGGTATCCATTTGCACATATATGTATTAAGTTGTACAAATATGTGTAGTACTTATATTAATGTCAAGCAATAATGAATATTTTTTTGAACACATTTGTGCAGATATTTGTCGTGTTATGCACAGAGGAGAGATTGTACAGAAAGCTGTAGAAGAAAGTGGCATTTCTATCGTCAAGATCGCCGATAAGTTAAAGGTGAGCAGATCTACCTTATACGCAAAGTTTGATGATCCTTTGTTGGACTGGGATATGATCATCAAAATTGGTAAGGTTATACGGGAAGATATAATTAACACAAGATTTACGGATGCTCCAGAAGGACTTGTCAGCGAACCACGAGAGCAATATCGTACCAAGCTAGATGAATGTCGGGATGAACTTGACGAGATTAGAAAGAAACACATTTTACTTCTCGAACAATTCACTGAGGTTAAGAGTGAAAATGAACGGCTCAGAACAATATTGGAAAACTATTCAAAAGGTGCTCGTGCAGGTTAGCGATGTGGAAAAATAAAAACATGTGGATCAACCGATAAAAATTATTATGAAAAAATATTGATATGAGAAAGGCAATTCCCCTGGCGATGATCATGGCGCTCACGCCGCTACTTTGCGCTGCTCAGGCCAAAACATACTACCGGGTGATCGAGACAGACAGTGTGGGGAAAAATGCGCTGTTCATATCGATCAACGAATGGTTTGCCACCCACTACAATTCCGCAAACGCCGTGATCCAGATGGCGGACAAGGATGCGGGTATTATCATCGGAAAGGGCGCATTCGAATATACCCGAAGCGGATTTATGCAGTGCTACACAGGCAGCGTCAGCTATACCATCAAAGTGGAGATGAAGGATAACAGGTATAGGGTGGAGCTGACAAACTTCATTCACAAGAGCTTTCACCCGACCACTACGTCATGCGAGCTGGGTCTACTAACTAACGCCGAGGTGTTTTCCGACACCGGTATGAACAAGGGCCACCAGAACAAAGTGTGGGCAGATCTAAAATTAAAAACCTTTGGATATTCCGTGCGCACATTTGACTCCCTGCAAGCGCATACAACGAATTTAGATACGTCTGCGTCACCAGACGATTGGTGAAGAATTTAACAAATCCGGTAACATCCTGAAAATAAATGAGATGGCCGACCGCTCTTGACCTCCAAAACAAAGAAGGGCTTTTTTTAAAGCCCTTTTTTTGTTGAAACTCTCCGACAAACTTCCTACAGCACTTTTGCAAAAAAACTATAATAACCTATTGCCTCTCTTAGGGTTGCTTAGCGCCTTTGTTTCCATATAAAGTTTTGCCACAAAGACGCAAAGACCAAATAGAAATATGCTATGATCCCTGTATCATCTTTTACACTTTTTGAAAAACCGAGATAAAAAGACCTTCGCAATGCAAGAAAATGCAGCCCTTCCAAGGGAATTGTTTTCAAACAGAACGCACAATTGTTAATCCTACTTAACCCTCCAAAGCATCGCAGCGAATGACGATGAGAGTTGGCCAATAGATTACTCTACGCCACCGGTCATTCACAAAATACTATCAATATGTGGTAGAATCCTACCTCACCCTAAAATGATTAATTACACCAAAAAGATGTAAAAAAGCAATTCGCGATTCGATATTATAGTCAACACCTTTCGGCTGTTTTGTAAATTCCTGATCACATCTTTTCATTATTCCCAATATCTACTTAATTTACGCTCTTTAGTCAAAGAGATTAATCAATTACTATCATTATGGAAAATGTCCTAGAAAAAGTTAAAGAATTACTTTCCTCAGAAAATCAAATGATGATCAGAGATGCAAAAGGTGGGCTTCATCCCCTGCAGGCCGGCCTGAAAGGTGAAGTAGTAGAAGTAAGTGGAAAAGACGAACTTTACAAATTACTGTGGGGAAAGTCTCGCGTGGGTGTAAGGGATATAAAAGAACTTTATGAAACCGTAGAAAGAATAAAAAGCTACGTGATGGAAAACTCTTCGTACCAGGCCAAAAAGAAACTGGAAAGCGAATTGAAATGATTTAACCTAATATCCCTGAATCGTATCCCAGAACCAGTTAATCCGTTAACTGGTTTTTTTTGTGCCATTAAAACGGCCTACCTCGTTCGCCCTAAAATTGAGTATCGGCATTCAGGATTCAGTAACCGGCACCTGTATCTTGAATCCTGCATCCTATCGCGACCAACAAAAAAAATCAATGTTTAAAAGCGGTCAATACTAATCAGGGTTGTTCATATTGACTATTTGGCAATAGCAGCACCCTACTCCTTTTCCAGTTCTCCGTCCACGGCGATGTCTTTGATACCCAGGAACTGCTCGATTTTTTGCTCAATGAATTGTCCCTGACGCGCGTCGCTCAGTCCCTGTATCACAGTGATCACTTCCTTATTGGCAAGGATGGCATTGATCTGGTAGGTGGCCGAGTAAAAATCGTATCGCTTGGTACGCATTTGTCTCGTCACATATAACTGGGTAAGCTCTTCACGGTTTACAATTGCTCCTCTGCTTATCGGCAGCGGCTTGTGTTCTATCTTTATTCGCCCCCGGTTCACAGTGATCAAGGTAGTATTCAGCAGGCGGGTGAGCGAGTAGTAAAGAATAATGCCGCAAATCAGTAACACTACCACCACAGGCAGCGATATATGCCGAAAGGAACCATTGATGTATTCTGATTCAATGATGATGTAACTGCATAGGGGCGCAGCCATCAGAATAAGTAAGTACTTAAGCTTAAACCAGCTATACTCTATCACAAGGCTGTCCGGCTTTTCATTCAGCCGGATATTCCGCGGAATTTCAAGGTTGTGATCGTCCGTTAAATCTGCCATTTCCAGTAATTTTTCTATTGCAACAGCCCAAAGAGACTTTGGACCTGATTGCTTCATCGTGCCCGCTACCATTTTTTTCAAATATAATTAATTTAACGAATCAGAATGTAGAGGCAATTTATTACTTTGCCCCCCTTTTATTTTTATTTATGAATGGCAAATGTCATTCGTGTAATGTATCATTCTTATGTACTAATCTTTTCCGTCGTTATGTTTAAAAAGTTCAACTCCACCCTTGGAAATTACAATCTGATCACTTTTGCCAGTGAAGATAAAAAGCATTCTTTCACCATAATTCCCGCGATTGGCGCCAACCTGCAGTCTTTAGTAATCAATGGGCTGGAAACACTGGACGGCGTGGCAGATGAAGACGAAGTTAGGGAGAATCCGGCCTACAAAAGCACACTTCTGGCGCCTTTTCCCAACCGCACAAAAAACGGACACTACACCTTCGATGGAAAAAGCTACCAACTTGACATTAACGAGGCGCCACGAAACAACGCCCTTCACGGGTTTATCTACAAAATGCCTTTCGCCGTGGTCAATGAAACCACCGGACCCGGTTCGGCAGCGTGCGTGCTGGAATACGAATACGACGGAAAACAAAAGGGATACCCCTTTCGCTTCAAAGTCGCGGTGAGCTATAAAATAAGTGTGGATGAAGGTTTTTCTGCCTCTATGAGCTTCGTGAACCTGGAAGATGCCGCCATTCCCTTTGGTTTTGGATGGCACCCTTATTTTTCGATGAATGCAGCGGTGGACAACCTGAGCCTGAAAACCCCGTCGCTGAAACGCTACGCCGTTGATGTGCAGATGATCCCTACCGGCGAAATAACAGCCGCAAACGAGTTTACCGGTGGCAAATCCCTTCGGGGCGTTCAGTTGGACGACTGCTTCGAAATTGTCAATACCGGGAATATCGTAGAGAC
>CAYUJK010000079.1:0-11683 GCA_964444895.1 uncultured Roseivirgaceae bacterium | reverse complement strand
AATACAGAATACCGAACACCGAATACAACTCTTAACTCAATAACCAATAGCGAATAACCATTTCCCCTTAGGGTACCCGTATCGTCCCTTCTCCCTTTACTATCCACTTGTAGCTGGTCATCTCGCGAAGGGCCATGGGGCCACGTGCATGGAGTTTTTGCGTGGAAATTCCTATCTCAGCACCGAGCCCAAATTGAGCGCCGTCTGTAAAGGCGGTCGAGGCATTGGCATATACCGCCGCTGCATCCACACTCTTCAGAAATGTGTCCAGTGATTTCTCGCTTTCCGATACGATGGCCTCGCTGTGTTTGGAGCTGTACCGCGCTATGTGGTCAAGGGCCTCCTCCATGTTTTCCACGGTTTTTATGCTCATTTTATAATCGAGGAATTCGGTGCCAAAATGTTCGTCCTGCGCTTCCTTTAGCAATTCAGACGGATATTTTCCTTCGAGTATTTTTTTCGATTCTCCGTCGGCATATATAGTTACCTTATGCGCAGCGAGCTTTTCAGTAAGGGCGGGCAGGTCATTCAGCCTCTTCCGGTGGATCACCAGGCAGTCTAATGCATTACACACGCTCACCCGGCGCGTTTTGGCATTGTGGATGATGGCAGCGCCTTTTTGGATATCGCCAAATTCGTCAAAATACGTATGCACGATTCCTGCACCGGTTTCGATCACAGGCACTTTAGCATTGTCGCGCACGTAGTTGATGAGGTTTTGGCTTCCGCGGGGAATGATGATATCCACGTACCCCACAGCGTTCAGCATTTCTGCTGTGGCCTGCCGGTCAGTAGGCAGCAGGGCAATGATGTCTTCATTTACTTCATATTTCCTCAGTGTTTCTTTGATGATGGCGACAATCTTTTTGTTGGAAAATTCGGCATCGCTACCTCCCTTTAACAGGCAGGCATTGCCCGACTTCAGGCACAGCGAGAAGACATCAAAGGTAACATTAGGCCTCGCTTCGTAGATAATGCCCACCACGCCCAAAGGCACGGTTATTTTTTGCAGGTGCAGCCCGTTTTTTGCGTCGTTGTTTTCCAGGATTATGCCCAAGGGAGAGGGGAGGGCAGCCACATTCCGCAGGTCTGCGGCAATGTCTTTTATTCGCTGTTCAGTCAGCTTCAGCCGGTCGTATTTGGGGTCACTTTCCGGCATACGATCCAGGTCTTTTTTGTTTTCCGCCAGAATCTCAGCGGTGTTGGCCTCTGCGTTTTCGGCAAGTGCCAGGAGGATTTGGTTGATTTTTTTTTCTTCTAACAGTGCCAGTTTGCGGCTTGCTTCACGTACTTTGCTAAGGGTTTCTTCAATCATTATCAGTTGTCAAATTTTGCTTTTTGCATAGTTGCTAACACGTAAACAGCAGATATGGGTTTAGTGCGTAAGCGAATTCAGTGCAAATATAAGTGATCGTAGTGGATAATTGGCTTTTGGTTTTTCAGGCCCATTATTTCCCGGGCTTTTTTGTAGCTGTAGCGCGCCATACCCATGCCTATTTCCTTGTCCTTTTCGTCCACGATGGTGATGATATCTCCTTTTTTAAATCGCCCTATTACATCTACCACGCCCACCGGAAGCAGGCTGTGGGCCTTGTCCGACAGCAGCACTTCGCGTGCACCTTCGTTGATCACCAGCCGGCCTTTCACTTCTTTTTGGGCGTGCGCAATGTATTTTTTAATGTTGGAAGTGAGTTTCCGGGGCCTGAACTTCGTACCTATGTTTTCGCCGGCGAGTATCTTCAGGATTACCTCGGGCGTTTTTCCATTGGCAATGTGCACGGCTATGCCCATGTTGGCCACCTTCAGGGCTGTGTTTCCCTTGGTGATGATGCCTCCCCGCCCGAAACCTGATTTAGAACGGTTTGATACTATGCGGTCCAGGTTGTGTGTTTTTGGGTCGTACTCCCCAATGAGCTGGGTTTCAGGTAGTGAAGGATCACCGTCATAGATGCCGTTCACATTGGTGAGAATAAATAGCCTGTCGGCATTCATCATGGAGCTTACCAGTCCGGCGAGTTCGTCATTGTCGGTAAACATCAGTTCGGTGATGGATACCACATCATTTTCGTTTATAATGGGTACGATGTCGTGATTGAGCAAGGCCGAGAGACAGTTTTGCATATTCAGGTAGTGCGTTCGGCTGCGGAAGTCTTCCTTGGTGACGAGCACCTGCGAACACATCACGCCCAGATCCTCAAAGGCTTCTTTATAGAGAGAAATAAGCTTGACCTGTCCGATGGAAGAAAGCACCTGCCGCTGGATGATGGTGTCCGTTTTTTTGGGAAATTGATAAAGGCTTCTGCCCGCAGCTACGGCGCCAGATGACACAAGTATGGCCTGGATGCCCAACTTTCGCAGCTCAGCTATCTGATACGAAATGGTCTGGATCACCGACTCATCGGGCAACCCTTTTTCATTGGTGATCACATTGGAGCCTACTTTTATTACGATGCGTTTTATTGCTGTCATAAATGACATGATAAAAAGTTATTTTTCTATTCCCAGTTGAAAGAAAAGTGCCTCAATGACCTCTTGCTGTTTAACGGTGTCGTTGATCTGTCCATAAAATTTGGATAGCCTTCTTTTGTCGACAGTTCTGATTTGATGACAGAGTATGATGGATTCGTTTTCCAGGCCAAATGTACCTTTATTTAAAAGTGCTTCATTAGGGTATATCGTCCGCCCGCCTTTTCTTGTAGTAATAGGAAGTATATTTACGATATTGAGCAATCCGTTAATTTCGTCGTCTGAAATAACCAGGGCTGGTCTTGATTTCCCTTGCTCAGAGCCAATAACTGGATCTAAATTCACTCTCCAAATAGACCAACGCTCAACTTTCATTTGACATCTTCATCTGAGAACTTAAAGTCATCGGTGATTTCATCAATGTCTGATTGAAATAATGGATCCTCAGCAGCCCGCTTCATTTTTTCAAGCTTTTCCAATTTAGCTTCATCTGTATCCTCTACTATTACCATGACCTTTTTTTTGTTCCTAAACTGTTTGGGAATATTGACCAGGATCTGGCTTTGATTATTAACCTCATATATTTTTTTAACAACCATATCGCAAATTGAATTTCCAAAGATACTGAATTGTGTCATTATTTCTGCCAAATAGAAAGCTCCAGTGCAAACAGGAACCTTTGACTTTTTTGTTCTACTTCAATAAGCCTACCATTGCATCCCAGAACATTTTTACCTGTGTCTTGTCCCGGATAATTTCCGAAAACGACGGAGCCATCAGAAAGAACTTTTCACCTTGCCGTACCGCCTTGTAATCTTCCGGCTGCAGATCAGCAAAAATCCCGTCTCTTCCCAGCAGAATAATTTTTGAAGCCATAAGACCCATTATTTTTTGTTCGATTTCCTGGCCAGTTTCACCTTGCCGGTTCACAATCAGGACTTGTTCCGTTCCAAGATTCAGCCGGGAGAGCATCGTGCTGAAGCGTTCGCTGATGTCGTCGGGTAGGGCTTTTGACGCTTTTTCATCGAGGATAAAAGCCAGTGGAGATTCTACCGGACCTGCTGATTGCCACGGTATTTCAATGCTTGCTTCATCGACATCTTCTACCTTTTCAGCAGCCGGTTCTTGAGCAGGTGCTGCTGGACCATCTGTTTCCACTGAATCCACAAGGAACAGCTCTTCCTGGTAAAAAGTCTTTAGAAAATTGAGGTAGTCTGTCTCCAAGGTGGTTATTTGTTAATTGTTACTGGGTTAATAAGTTAATCGTTTTTAAGTTGTTGGTTGTCAGGGTTTGGGTGTTGTGATCAGATAAAAAGCGACTTTAGTTCCGTGGCGTCGCCGGGTTTCATGCGGCCTGCCAACACCAGTCGCAGTTGCCTTCTTCGCAGTGCGCCCTCATAAAGTTTTTTTTCTTCTTCCGTTTCCGGTATTGCTTCCGGCACTCGCAAGGGGTTATTGGCTTTGTCCACCGCTACAAAAGTAAAAAAAGCGCTGTTACTATGAAATTTCTTGTTGTTTGGAATGTCTTCCGCTTCTACCAATATGTGGATTTCCATCGAGGTATTAAAAGACCGGGTCACCTTGGCCGAAAGCGTAACTACATGCCCCAATGGGATAGGATTGGCAAAGGAAATGTTGTCTACAGAGGCCGTTACCACATGGTTGTTGCAGAACTTTTGCGCCGAGATAGCTGCCACGATGTCCATCCAGTGCATCAGTTTTCCGCCCATCAGATTGTGGAGCGGGTTGGTGTCGTTGGGCAGCAAGATCTCCGACTTGATGGCCAGCGAATCTTTCACTTTTTTTTGTGTCAATGACATGGTGATTATTCCTTGATCATTATTTGTTTACTTTTTCCAGCCCTCTTTTCCCCGGAGGGGCACAAACTTAAAATAGTCAAATTCTTCCTTTTCTATGGTGGTTTCGTTCACTTTTGTGAGCCGGTACATTACCTGGTTTTCCGAGTCGCCCACGGGAATTACCAGTTTGCCTCCTATGGCCAGTTGTTCAATGAGAGGTTTGGGAACTTTGGGTGCTCCCGCCGTTACAATGATCTTGTCGTAAGGCGCGAAGAGTGGCCATCCCAGGGTGCCGTCTCCATGCTTGAAATGTGCGAGGTAGCCGATGGTCGGCAAAAAGGTCCGGGTTTCCTCGTATAGCACTTTGTTGTACTCTATGGTATACACATCGGCGCCTATTTCGAGCAGTACACAGCACTGATAGCCGGAGCCGGTCCCAATTTCTAGTACCCTGTCTCCTTTTTTAATTTCCAGCAGCTCCGTTTGGTAGGCCACGGTAAAGGGCTGTGAAATGGTTTGCCCCTGACCTATCGGGAAGGCTTTGTCTTGATAGGCGTGTTCGAGAAAGGCGTTTTCGAAGAAAAAATGCCGTGGCACAGCGCCGATTGCCTTCAATACATTCGGGTCTTTAATTCCCTTCGAAATTATCGTTTTTACGAGCGCGTTGCGCATTCCCTTATGCCTGTACGTGTCTAACAAAGTCTTGGCAACCATCTTTGTGAAAGTGAACTATTTGGCCTGTAAAAGTAGGTATAAATAGGATGCTGAATAGCGAAATAAATGAATAATTTGACTTTTGGAGGCTGCCACAAATAGTTTTTAAATAAATTTTTTAAATTGACCTTTAATAATATATTGGACAAAAAATTGACCAACCTGAGAATTAAATTTTATTAGCCCGGATGGATTATAAATGTATAGTTGTTGACGACGACGAAATGTCGAGAAATCTCATAAAGCATTACATTGAGAAGACTACTTTTTTAAATTTCGTTCGTGATTTCAGCAACGCCATTGAAGCTTCCAACTACCTGAAAGAAGATAATGTTGACATCATATTTCTGGATGTGAAAATGCCGGAAATGTCGGGGATGGAATTTATCCAGATATTGGAAAAAGACTACGAGGTAATCCTGATCACATCCGCGAGCGACTATGCTGTTGAGGCATTTGAAAAAAGCGTGACCGACTTCCTGGTAAAGCCTGCCGAATACCCGCGTTTTTTACAGGCAGCCCAGAAGGCAAAAAAAAATATTGACAAGCAGCGCGATTATATCCAGGACCAAACCGAGCTATACGTACGAACCGATTCCAAACTGGTGCGTATTCCGCTGGATGGTATTTTGTATGTGGAAGCGCTGGCGGACTACGTGATCATACACACGCCGGAAAAAAAGCATATTGTGCACTTCACCATGAAAGGTATCGAAAACCGGTTGCCTATCAAGCAGTTTGCGCGAATTCACCGCTCGTACATAGTGAATACCAATAAAATAGAATTGCTGGAAGATAATTCGATTCTGATCAATAAAAAGTTTATTCCCATTGGGGCCTCTTACAAAGAAAGCCTAATGGAGAGGCTTAATCTTTTGTAGCGCTGGCGAACCTTTCTTCTCAAAATACAGCATCGTGATTCTGAAAACCAGGTAGGAGAAAAGGCTGCCTAATAATGCACCAATGATAATATCTCCGGGGTAGTGAACACCCACGTAGATTCGGCTGTAAGCCACAATCGACGACCAAAGAAACATCAGCCACACATACTTAAACGTGTTTCTGAAGATCAGAAACACAAACATAGCCAGCGCAAAGGTATTGGCCGCATGGCCCGATACAAAGCTGAACTTCCCCCCGCATCTTCCCGGTAAATGTACGAGATCCATTAAGGCCGGATCGTGGCAGGGGCGAAGCCTCCCGAAATAGGGTTTCATAAAGCTTGACGTAAACTGGTCGGTGAAGATGATCAGTACCCCTATGGCTACCAATATCACGATGCTGTCTTTTTTGAAGTGTTTGATGATCAGGGCCACCAATACAAGGTACAGGGGAATCCAGCCGGCACGGCTGGTGATGAAAAGAAACACCGGATCTAAAAATGGCGAATGGAGTTCGTTGAGATACAGGAACAGGTCCTGATCGAGTTGTCGCAAATTTTCTAACATCGTGAATGCATTGCTTCAATAAATTTGGGTGTGATGATAGCAATACTTCATTAAAAATAAAATATATGAGCGTCTTTTACGCATGATAAGACCCGGTAAAATTGCTCCCCATGATTTAGATCATAAAATGGAAAGCCCCGGAGCTGTTAATTTGCATATAAACCTGGCTCTATTTATGAATTTTTCTGCGCTTATACGGAAATACAATGTACCTGTACCCCGGTATACTTCGTACCCCACGGTGCCGCTGTGGGATAACCCTGCTGATCTTGCTGATCATTGGCCCGCAGTGGTTAAGCGGGTTTTCGACGAGACGAATACCCAAAAAGGCATTAGCCTGTATATCCACCTGCCTTTTTGCGAAAGCCTTTGTACCTACTGCGGCTGTTTTCAGCACATCACGATAAACCACGCGGTAGAAGGTAAATACATCGAGTGCGTGCTGAAGGAATGGAATCAATACCTGGCAATATTCGGAGAGAAACCTCAACTGCGGGAATTGCACCTTGGCGGGGGCACGCCCACCTTTTTTTCGCCGCAGAATCTCAAAAAACTAATTCAGGGAATTCTTTCGGCTTCAGGGGACAGGTTTGCAAGGGAATTTAGTTTTGAAGGACATCCGAATAGTACGCGATTGGAGCACCTGAAAGAATTGTATGACTTGGGTTTTCGCAGGGTGAGCTTTGGTGTTCAGGATTTCGACGAAAAGATTCAACGCGCCATCAACCGCATTCAACCCTATGAAAACGTCGAAAATGCCATTCGCAATGCGCGCGAGGCAGGCTACAAGTCCGTAAACTTTGACCTTGTGTACGGTCTTCCATTTCAGACGGAAGAGATAGTAGAAGCTACCTTCAGGAAAGTGCTAAAGCTGCGACCGGACAGAATTGCTTACTACAGCTACGCCCACGTGCCCTGGAAGCGACCCGGACAGCGAGGCTATTCAGAGGCCGACTTGCCCGACAATGAGTTGAAAAGAAAATTATACGAAATCGGCAGGCATCTGCTGCTGGCAGAGGGCTACCAGGAAATAGGCATGGATCACTTTGCCCTGCCGGGCGACGACCTGACCAGGGCTTTGAAGAGCCGTTCGCTGCATCGCAATTTTATGGGGTATACCGTCACCAACACGGATCTTTTGGTAGGACTTGGCGCCTCTTCGATCAGCGATGCAAAGTATGCCTTTGCACAAAACAAGAAAAAGGTGAAAGAATACCAGGATGCCATCCTTGGCGATGGCGATGTGTTGACAAACGGCCATATCCTCTCTGATGAAGACTTGAGGACGCGGTCTGTCATTCGGGATTTGATGTGCCTGGGAGAGACTTCATTTGACGACTTCTCGATCAGAGATGTGCCGAGGCAAAACCGGCTAAAGCTGTTGGAGATGGCTGACGAAGGGCTGTTAGCTATTGAAGATGGAAAGCTTGCCGTAACGACGCCCGGCAAAGTCTTTATCCGAAACATCTGCGCTTTGTTTGACCTTCGTATGGCGTCCAGCGTCAGCGAAGGGCCCCGCTACAGCAAAGCCATTTGAGTTACTTCTTCTTGAGCGATTTGAAAAATTCAGCCCAGGCAAAAGGATTCAAGAGTTGATTAGGCCGGGGACCGTAGGCGTCAAACATGTACTCTGACTGCATGCGCATGAAATACTTGTGGTTCATGCTTCCGTCCATGGGCATCTCGCGAAACATCTGTGCCAGGAGCACGGGGTCCAGGTTTCGCTCGGCGGCCATAAATGTTTCTTCTTCTGTAGGGCGAAGCGTGAGCACGGCCTCCTTAAAAAGTTCTTCGGTGGGATAGGCAGTTATGGGTAGTTCTTCCAACACAATCGTATCCTGCTCCATGGGGAGAATGACAGTCATCATATCCCTGTCGGTAGGGGGAATGACAAACATTCTTCGGTGATAACCGATAGCACTGAAAACCACCGTGTCACCTACAAGGGCCGGGAAGGAGAAATACCCGAAGATATTGGCTGACGTTCCCCGGCGCTTTCCCGGCACATACACGTGAACCCCCGGTATGCCGATGGTACTGTCCATTTCCACCACTACACCGCTAAACTGAATTACCTTTTGGTCGTCATCCTGTGAAAAAGCCGGGATGGCCGCAAAAAGGACGATGATTATGAGTAAACCGCAACGCATTTTTCCTGATTTCACCACACAAAGAAAGCTTAAAATTGATTTTAATATACGTGTTAATAAACGATCTGCCAATTTAACGGTTATGAAATAAAAAAGGGAGCCGATGTAAGGCAAATACACGACGCTTAACAAATATTAACAAGGCGGCTCGTTTTGTTCAGATTTTCGTTAATTAGTAAGTCCATTTCAAAAACACCAAACTTGTGCGGTTAAAGAATTTCAGTTTGTCATTCGGAATGCCCGTTTTCAGGTCCCTGTCCGATGAGGCCCGGGTGAGAATTTTACACCTGCTCATTGAGCGAAGGGAAATGTGCATCACCGACCTGGAGCATATCCTGGATTTTACCCAAACCAAAACATCGCGGCACCTGGCCTACCTCAAAAACTCCGGAATAGTGAGCACCAGGAAAGTAGATCAGTGGGTGTTTTACAGCGTCAGAGAAGAAGTGTACGACTTTCTCAGCCAGGTGATGAGTTTTGTAAAAAAAGACGCCACGCTCCTCAACGACCTGAAAAATTATGACACTATGTACTCCAACAGGGAACTTGCCGCGTATAAAATAGAATCGAGAAAATACCTGGCCTGACATTGAAAAAACAGTATACACACATCTTCTTTGACCTTGATGATACGCTTTGGGATTTTTATGCCAATGCGAACGAAACGCTGGTGCACCTGCATGAGAAATATAAGCTGGGTGAATATGAGATGGCATCTGATGATCTCCTGGAAGCCTTCCACCTGATCAATAATGAGCTGTGGGCGAAGTATCAAAATAACCTGATCGATAAGGACTACCTGCGAAACAGCCGGTTTGAGTTGGTGTTTAAGAAAATGAAAAACGAACTGTTTACCGAGCACCTCGATTTCAGTCGCGAGTACATGGCGCTCTGCCCTACCAAGCCCAACCTGGTAGATGGGGCAACGGAAGTACTGGACTATTTGAAAGAAAAATATCCGCTTTTCGTGATTACCAATGGGTTTGATGAAGTGGCTAAAGTGAAACTGGAGAGTTCGGGAATTGGACACTATTTCAAAGAAATAATTACCTCGGAACGGGCGCAATCAAAAAAGCCCGACCGCCGGATTTTTGACTACGCGCTGCACAAAGCGGGAGCGGTGACGCAAACCTCCATCATGATTGGCAACGATCCCGATGCGGATATTGGCGGAGCCCGGAACATGGGGATTGACCAGGTGTTTTTCAATCCCAACCGTATGCAGGGAACCACCAGGCCAACGTATGAAATACTCAGCTTGAGAGCGCTCATGGATATCCTGTGAAGGATTCGGCGTTAAAAAAAGCAAGGGCACAGGTTAACTATTAATGCAGTTGTCCGTGCCTAATAGGATAGGAGTTTTTAATAAAAGAAGGAATCGGACTATGCCAAAAGGAATCTACAACGTACCCGCCGCAAAGAATGAACCGGTACTGAGCTACGCTCCCGGCGCACCCGAAAGAGTGGCATTGGAAGCGGAGATTAAAAGAGCCAGAAGCGAACAACGGGATATCCCGATGATCATCGGCGGCGCCGAAATCAGAACTAACCGTCAAATAGCCATCAGCCCCCCTCATGACCACGGACACGTACTGGGGCACTATCATTTTGGAGATAAAACCCATGTGGAGCAGGCAGTAACGGCAGCGCTCAACGCCCGTGAAGAATGGGCAGCACTTTCCTGGGAACACAGGGCGTCTATATTTCTGAAGGCCGCCGACCTCATCGCCGGGCCGTATCGGGCCAGGATCAATGCGGCCACGATGCTGGGCCAGTCCAAGAACGCCTTTCAGGCAGAGATCGATGCTGCCTGCGAACTGATAGATTTTCTCCGGTTTAATGTCTATTATATGTCGCAAATCTATGCCGAACAGCCGGAGTCGTCGCCGGGGGTTTGGAATCGCCTGGAGTACCGCCCCCTTGAGGGCTTTGTGTTTGCCATTACGCCCTTCAATTTTACCGCCATAGCCGGCAATCTGCCCTCGGCTCCCGCGCTCATGGGCAACGTAGTCGTGTGGAAACCAGCACTCACACAAGTCTACTCCGCGCACGTGATCATGGAAGTATTTCGTGAGGCGGGGTTGCCTGATGGTGTTATCAACCTCATTTTTGCAGACGGCCCCGAGGCCGGGGAGGTGATCTTTGACTACCAAGACTTCGCAGGGCTGCACTTTACGGGCAGCACACAGGTATTCAGGCAGCTGTGGAAGACCATCGCCTCAAAGCTTGATCGGTACAAGACATACCCCAGGATAGTGGGCGAAACGGGTGGAAAAGACTTTGTGCTGGCGCATGAATCTGCTAATGCTAAGGCCCTGGCTACAGCCCTGGTGCGGGGCGCCTTTGAGTACCAGGGACAAAAGTGTTCCGCCGCCAGCCGCGCCTATATTCCCGATAACCTTTGGGATGAGGTAAAAGGATATTTGCTTGACGACCTGAAGGAAATAAAAATGGGCGGTGTTGAAGACTTTGGTAATTTTGTAAATGCGGTCATTGATGAGAGGGCCTTTGATAAGATAACAGGCTACATCGAAAATGCCCGGAAAAGCAACAGGGTGGAAATCATAGCCGGAGGCGGCCATGACAAGAGCAAGGGCTATTTTATTGAGCCTACGGTGCTTCTTGCTGAAGCCCCCCTCTATACCACCATGTGCGAAGAGATATTTGGGCCTGTGCTTACCGTATATGTGTATAAAGCCGAAGAATTTGAATCGACACTCTATCTCGTTGACAGCACCTCTGACTACGGCCTTACCGGCGCTGTATTTGCGCAAGACCGGTATGCGATAGAACTCGCCACCAAAAAGCTTGTCCACGCTGCCGGCAACTTCTATATCAACGACAAGCCTACGGGCGCGGTGGTAGGCCAGCAGCCTTTCGGCGGCTCGCGCGGCTCGGGCACGAACGACAAGGCCGGATCGCCCTACAATTTATTGAGGTGGGTTACACCTCGTACCATCAAAGAGACTTTTGTGCCTCCGGTGGATTACAAATATCCATTTTTGGGATACGGAAGCAGCTGCGATTAGCCATATTTCTCCTGAAGAAAGACGGCGATTTCTTTTTCTACTTTGCGAAAGGTATCGGGATTGGCGCCAAAGAGCCA
>CAYUJK010000078.1:8803-11700 GCA_964444895.1 uncultured Roseivirgaceae bacterium | reverse complement strand
TTAGGCGGCTTGGTCAGCAGCTCTATCTGTGTCACTGACTTTGCGCCGTGCCGGTTAGAAGTGCCCACACAGTCAGAGCCGGTGTCGCCTCCTCCAATCACAATCACGTGCTTATCAGTAGCCCATATTTCTTCCGGCGTTTCTTCACCTTTGTGGTTCATCAGCACTTTGCCTGACTGAGCCACCCTGTTATTCTGCTGGCTCAGGAAGTCCATAGCGAAATGGACACCATTCAGATCCCTGCCTGGGATGGGAAGGTCGCGGGGCATGGTAGCGCCGCCGCACAACACTACCGCGTCGTACTTATCCATTAGTTCTTTCATGGACTTATTCACGCCGATGTTCGCATTGGTAACGAACTCCACGCCTTCTTCTTCCATTATTTTGGTTCGGCGCTCAACTACCCATTTTTCCAGTTTAAAATCGGGAATGCCATACCGGAGCAGCCCGCCTATTCTCTCCGCCCGTTCAAACACGGTTACGCGATGGCCCGCCTTATTCAGCTGCGCCGCACAGGCAAGTCCTGCCGGTCCTGAGCCAATCACCGCTACTTTTTTCCCGGTCCTTGTCTCGGGGATTACCGGCTTGATGTAGCCCTCACTAAAAGCCTTTTCGGCTATGCTTTTTTCAATGTGTTCGATAGCAACCGGCGGTTTGTTGATCCCCAGCACGCAAGCAGCTTCGCATGGTGCAGGACAAATTCGTCCGGTAAATTCGGGAAAGTTATTGGTGCTGGAAAGGATGCGGATGGCCATGTCCCAATCGTTGTTGTACACGGCATCATTAAATTCCGGAATGATATTTCCCAGCGGGCATCCTGTATGGCAAAAGGGAATCCCACAGTCCATACAGCGCGCAGCCTGGTTTTGCGTGTCCTTGTCGCTGAAATCCAGGTAAAGCTCTTTGTAGTCTTTTACGCGCTCCTTTGGGTCCCTTTTTCTCGGAAGATCTCTGTCAAACTCTAAAAATCCTGTTGGTTTTCCCATTTTCAATTATATTGCTTCCTTCAACTTTTCTTTTTTCTGTAACAGTACTTTTTTATAGTCGCGTGGCATCACCTTCACGAAGTTGCTAAGCGTTTCGCTCCAGTTGTCAAGAATATCAGCAGCCACATCGCTACCGGTGTATTTTTGATGGTTTCCGATGAGTTCTTTCAGGGTTTCAATATCCTCGTACTCCATTTCATCAAAATCGACCAACTCCATATTGCAGTACTTACCGAACTGCTTTTTAGGATCGTACACATAGGCAATGCCTCCGCTCATTCCAGCGGCAAAGTTGCGTCCTGTCTCGCCAAGAATCACCGCTATACCGCCTGTCATGTATTCGCATCCGTGATCGCCTACACCTTCTACTACCGCTCTTACACCTGAATTGCGCACGCAGAATCGCTCGCCTGCCTGACCCCTGATGTAGGCCTCTCCTGAGGTAGCGCCATAGAAGGCCACATTGCCAATAATAATATGGTCTTTCGGATCAAACTTTGCTTCCCTATCCGGATACACGATGAGTTGTGCACCAGAAAGCCCTTTTCCAAAGTAGTCGTTTGCTTCACCCTCCAGTTCAAACTTGAGTCCGTGCGCGCCAAACACACCAAAACTTTGTCCGGCAGAACCGCGCAACTTGATGTGCACCGTGCCATCGGGCAATCCCTCTCCCTTGTGTTTCTTGGATATTTCATTCGAAATAATCCCCCCAACGGAGCGATTGGTATTGACAATATTAAATTCCGCCAGTACTTTTTCACCTTTTTCTATCGCTGGCTTAGCGGCTTCTAATATTTGCCAGTCAAGCGCAAATTCCAGCGCGTGATCTTGCTCTCTTTGTTTATACAAGCCATACCCTTCCGAGGCTTCTTCCTTGTAAATTATTTGGCTCAAGTCCAGCTTTTTCAACTTCCAGTGCTCGATGCCTTCGCGCACCTTGAGCATATCGGCCTGGCCGATCATTTCGTTCACGGTTCTGAAGCCCAGCGAGGCCATGATTTCCCTCAATTCTTCCGCCAGGAAGTGGAACAGGTTTACGACGTGCTCCGGCTTACCGGTAAACATTTTTCGCAACTCCTTATTTTGCGTTGCTACCCCTACGGGGCAGGTATTGAGGTGGCACTTTCTCATCATGATACACCCTTCCACCACAAGCGCGGCAGTGGCTACGCCCCATTCTTCGGCGCCTAACAGAGCCGCTACGGCCAGGTCCCGGCCAGTTTTTATCTGGCCGTCGGTTTGCACCACTATCCTGTCCCTCAGGTTGTTTTTCACGAGGGTTTGGTGCGTTTCCGCCAGGCCAAGCTCCCAGGGTAAACCGGCGTGTTTGATAGAGCTGATGGGTGAAGCGCCTGTGCCGCCGTCATGACCCGAGATCAGGACTACATCGGCTTTGGCCTTTGCTACACCTGCAGCTATGGTACCTACCCCTGCTTCCGCTACAAGTTTCACATTGATGCGGGCTTCGCGATTGGCATTCTTCAAATCGTGAATCAGCTGGGCCAGGTCTTCGATAGAGTAAATATCGTGGTGAGGTGGCGGCGATATGAGGCCAACACCCGGCGTTGAGTGCCTTACGCGGCCAATCCACTCATCGACCTTGTGTCCGGGCAGCTGTCCGCCTTCACCCGGCTTGGCTCCCTGCGCCATTTTAATCTGAAGTTCTTCGGCGTTAGAAAGGTAGTAGCTCGTCACACCAAATCTTCCCGAAGCCACCTGCTTGATGGCCGATCGCTCCCAGTCGCCATTGGGCTTTCGCTCGAACCGTATTTCATCTTCGCCACCTTCGCCGCTGTTGCTCTTGCCGCCTATGCGGTTCATGGCAATGGCGAGCGTAGAATGCGCTTCGTGCGAAATAGATCCAAACGACATCGCTCCAGTAGCAAATCGCTTAAATATGCTTTCCTTGGA
>CAYUJK010000078.1:0-8703 GCA_964444895.1 uncultured Roseivirgaceae bacterium | reverse complement strand
TGGAGTGTAGATATCCCCATTTTGGAGAAAATCTTCAACAATCCGTAGCAGATAGCGTGCGTATATCCTTCAAATATCTCATCATCTGTCATTGCCTTTTTGAAAACATCCTCTTTTTTTAGTTGAAGTAATGTTTCAAAAGTGAGATATGGGTTAATTGCGCTGGCGCCAAACCCAAGAAGGGTAGCAAAATGATGTGTTTCGCGCACATCGCCGGCTTCTACAAGGATACCGGTACGCACCCTGAGTTTATGCCTGATGAGGTAGTGGTGCACGGCGCCCACTGCCAGCAACGACGGAATTGGCGCCCTGTCTTTGCTCATTTTCCGGTCGGAAAGAATGAGAATGTTCACCCCATAGCGAACAGCGCTCTCTGCCTTCATGCACAAGTTGTTGATGGCAGATTCGAGTGCATAGTCGCCGCCGTTGGCATCGAAAGTGATGTCGAGTGTCTTTGATTTAAAGTGGGGGTGGTTTATTTTTCTCACCCTGTCCAGCTCGTCATTTGTGAGAATTGGATATTCGATAAACACCTGGCGGCAATGCTCGGGGGTTTCGTCCAATACATTTTTATTGGTGCCAAAGGAAGTATTCAGCGACATTACCAACCGCTCCCTGATCGGATCGATGGGAGGGTTGCTCACTTGTGCAAAAAGCTGCTTGAAGTAGTTAGAGAGGTGCTGGCTTTGGTCAGACAGTGTAGCCAGGGGCACGTCGGTTCCCATACTGCCTATCGGTTCTTTGCTGGTTTCCACCATCGGCGCCAGTATTACCCTGAGATCTTCAGAAGTAAAGCCATGCGCTATTTGCCGCTGCAGCAAGTTTTTCTCATCGTATTTTTTATAGGTAGGTGCGGGCGCGTCGGGCAGGTCTTTCAAGTCTACCTTATTCGCCGCGAGCCACTCGCCGTAGGGCTTGCGGTTGCAGATGTCCTTTTTAAGCTCCTCGTCGCTGATGATGCGTCCTTCTTTAAGGTCTACCACGAACATCTTTCCTGGCTGTAGCCGTCCCTTCAGCACTACTTTTGACTGGTCAACCGGCAGTGCGCCCGCTTCGGAAGACATCACCAGCTTGTTGTCATCTGTGAGGCAATAACGCGATGGGCGGAGGCCATTCCGGTCGAGTGTGGCGCCTACTACATAACCATCGGTAAAGCAGATAGAGGCCGGGCCATCCCACGGCTCCATGATAGAAGAATAGTAGGCATAAAAATCCTTTTTATATTGCTCCATCAAGTCATTTTCCTGCCAGGCTTCCGGGATCACCATCATCATTACCTGTGCCAGCGGTCGTCCGCCCAGCACCAGTATTTCCACCATGCTATCCAGGTTGGCAGAATCTGAGTGTGCCGGGTCGCAGATAGGCAATATCTTCTCTATTTCGGATTTGCTGTAGTGCTCTGTTTCGAGCAGTGCCTCTTTCGAGCTCATCCAGTTCAGGTTACCCCTGATGGTATTGATCTCACCATTGTGAGCTATGTATTTGAAAGGCTGTGCCAGTTTCCACTTTGGAAAAGTATTGGTAGAAAACCGCGAGTGCACCAGGGCGAGCGCCGATTTCATTCGCTCATCTGCCAGGTCCGGGTAGTAAGGCTTCAACTGGTCAGTGCGAAGCTGCCCTTTGTATACCAGTGTTTTGTAAGAAAACGAGACGAAGTAAAAGTCACCGCTATTGCCTTCTACATTGTGACCTATAAAGTGTGTAGTGTATTTCTTCAGAACATAAAGCTTCCGCTCAAACACCTGGGGATCTTCTATGGTTTTGTGCCGTACAAAAAGCATTTCTGTGACGGGCTCCGAAGACTTTGCCGTAGCGCCAATGTGGCCATTGTAGGTAGGCACTTTTCGGTAGCCCAGTAGCTCAAACCCAAGCTCATCGATGTGTTTGTTCAGTATTTCGCGACACTCTTCCCGCACCGCTTCGTCTGAAGGAAAGAATATCATTCCCACAGCGTATTTACCAAACTCAGGAAGCTTTATACCAATCTTTTTACACTCTTCTTTTAAAAAGTCGTGAGGCATTTGGATGAGAATACCGGCACCGTCGCCGGTTTCGGGCTCACAACCACAACCGCCTCTGTGCTCCATATTTTCAAGCATGAGGATGGCATCTTCGATAATGCCATGTGATTTTTCACCCTTGAGGTTAGTGACAAACCCTATCCCACACGAGTCATGTTCCATTGACGGAACGTAAAGTCCTTGATTTTTACTCTGCTCCATTCGCATTAATAACTAATTATTTAAATACTCAACAAAAGGCGTTGATACCTCAGAAATTTTTGTGCATAGTAAACCCTTGTAAGACAAATAATTTACTGAATAACAAGCACTTTTGGCTAAATACGCGAGACTCCAAAACAATTGAGCCTTTAAAATTATAAAAAAAAATCCAAAACGCTTGAATTGCTTTCAAAAAAAATAGCAAAACGTTGTTATAAACCTCTGTTTATCGCATTTTGAATATGAATAATCGTATTTTTTACTGTTTTTTTTTAATAATTCGCATTTACACTCAATTCCTGCATCGATTTTGCGATTTCAGCGACTAGCCGGTCGGCGTCAGATTTACTGAAAAGCAGCGGCGGCGCCAACCGTAGCACATTGCCAGCGGTGCAGTTGGCTACCACTTTATTCTTCAGCAATTGATCCACCAGCTCTTTGCAGGCGAAAGTAAACTCCACGCCTATGAGAAGCCCCAAACCGCGCACTTCTTTCAGAACGGCATTTCCCTTCAGCGCTTCCTCTATCTTGCTTACGATGTAGCTTCCTACTTCACGAGTATTTTCAACGAGGCGTTCATCTTCTATGGCTTCGAGTGTAGCCAGTGAGGCCGCACATGCAAGGGGATTACCGCCGAACGTGGTACTGTGATTTCCCGGCTTGAATGTTTTGGAAACATCGTCAGACGCCAGCACGGCGCCGATGGGAAAGCCCCCCGCGAGACCTTTGGCGAGGGTCATGACATCCGGCGTGACGCCGTAGTGCTGGTAGGCAAACCACTTGCCTGTGCGCCCTATTCCCGTTTGAATTTCATCGGCCACCAGCAGCACTCCTTTTTCCTTGCACACCCGGGCCAGGGCGTCAATAAAATCTTTTCGCGCAGGTCTTACTCCACCTTCTCCTTGTACGAACTCCACAAAAACAGCTACGTCGTTATCAGAAATTTTTTGGAGAGCATCCACGTCGTTGAAAGGCAACATCTCGAAGCCTTCCGGCAAAGGACTGAAACCCTCCTGGTAAACGGGCTTTCCCATGGCTATGGTGGCGATGGAACGACCGTGGAAGCAGCCTTCGAAGGAGTATACTTTGCCTGTTCGCCCCCTTTCATGCGCGTATTTTCTTACCAGTTTCAGAGCCCCTTCATTTGCTTCAAGACCTGAATTGCAGAAAAACACCCGGTCCATTCCGGCCAAATGGCTCAGCTTTTCGGCCAGCAGGCTTTGGGGCTCGTTGTAAAAAAAGTTGGAAACGTGCATTAACTTTTCCGCCTGCTCGCGTATGGCCTGCACGTGTCTCGGGTGTGCATGGCCGAGGCAGTCCACAGCAATGCCCGCAAGCACGTCGAGGTATTCATTCCCTTCGTCGTCGTACAGTTTGCACCCTTTGCCTTTGGTGAACGTCACCGGAAAGCGGTTGTGCATTTGAAAATAATATTTTTCGAAAAGCTCCTTAGCGTTGGAATGGTTAGCCATCAAATGCTGTTTTTTTATTCGAACAATAGGTGTTAAATATTTTGTAAATAAAGAAAACGTAGGTCATTTATTTTGCCGACAACTGTATCGACAAAATTTATTTTTGACATTTCTTTCTTTCGCTTCTAAAAAGCGGTCGCAAATGTAAAAAGAATACAGATAATATACTAATAGGCCGCTATACCTAAACTTTTTTCGGAATAGAACCCATTAATCACGGTGGTCAACTTTTCAAATTCGAGTAAAAATCCGTCGTGGCCATAGTCAGATTCTATCTCCACATATTCACCACCCTTCACATTGGCTGCGAGAAACTTCTGCTCTTCTGTTGGAAAGAGGATGTCCGTGCCAATACCGACAAAAAGACTCCTGGCCCTGATACGTCCGAGAGCCTGTTTTAAGCCCCCTCTGCCGCGGCCCACATTCTGTGAATCCATGGCCTTTGACACGTACCAATAGGTGAAGGCGTTAAACCTCTTTGACATTTTCAATCCCTGGTAACGCTGGTATGAAGACGCCTTATAGTCATCATAAACTTCATCGCTGCTTTCGGCCTGGGTTTTATTGTACTGGATGTGATTCCTGTAGGAGAGCAGCGCGATAGAACGTGCCGTTTTCATGCCCTCCAGGCCTGCGTCGTCGCGGCTTTCCTTCCAGGTGGGGTCTTGCTCTATGGCCATACGCTGCGACTCATTAAATGCTACACCCCAGGGAGAATGCCGGGCGTTGGCGCCGATGGCTACGAGATGTTCGAAAACCTCGGGCGACTCGATTGCCCACTCTATGGCTTGCTGCCCCCCTTGCGAGCAGCCTATCACCGTGTGTATCCGCTCTATGCCGAGGTTCTGCCGAAGCAGGTCAAATGCCCGGACAGAATCGCGGTTTGTAACAAGGGGAAAATCGTGATAGTATTTCCGGCCTGTTTTGGGGTTTAGAGACAGCGGTCCGGTGGATCCATAACAGCCCCCCAGGATATTAGCGCATATTACGAAGTGCGTGCGAGGGTCGTATAGCCTGCCTTCACCAAAAATCCCCGACCACCATTGTGTGAAATCCGAAGACCCAGAGAACGCATGGATCACCCAAATCACATTGTCTTTTCGCTCGTTGAGCGTACCATAGGTGGTATAATAAAGTTGGAATGCCGGCAGCGAACTCCCGGATTCCAACTTAAATTCATTCTTATATTCAAAAATATGATCTTCTGTCATTGTTTATCTACGCTTTGGCATAGGAAGAAACTTTCGCAAATGCCTGTTCCAGATCGCCTTTTATGTCATCGATATGCTCTATTCCTGCAGAAATCCTGAGTTGTGAGGGCGTTACTCCTGCACTACGCTGCTCTTCGTCGGTAAGCTGCTGGTGAGTGGTAGACGCCGGGTGGATGATGAGTGTTTTGGCATCGCCTACGTTCGCCAAATGGCTCACAAGCTGCAGGGAATCCACGAAGTTTTTAGCGCTCTCGTAGCCGCCCTTTATTTCAAAGGTGAATACACCTCCGTACCCGCGCTTCAGGTATTTTTTCGCCAGGTCATGGTACTTGCTCGACCTGAGTCCGGGATAGTTGACACTTGACACCTGCGGGTGCTGGGCCAGCCACTCCGTCAATTTTTGCGCATTTTCTGCAATTCTGTCTGCTCTCAGTGAGAGGGTCTCCAGGCCTTGCAGCAGCAGGAACGAGTTAAACGGGCTCAGTGCAGGTCCCAGGTCGCGCAATCCTTCTACCCGTGCCCTGATGATAAAGGCAATATTGGGTAACCCAAGCGGATTGCCCTCGCCAAAGACGTCCCAGAATTTCATGCCGTGATAGCCTTCCGAAGGTTCGGTAAACTGAGGGAACTTACCGTTTGCCCAGTTGAAATTCCCTCCATCGATGATCACCCCGCCTATACTGGTACCGTGGCCACCTATCCACTTGGTGGCGGACTCTACCACTATATTAGCGCCGTGCTCAAGGGGTTTGAAGTAGTAGCCTGCCGCACCAAATGTGTTGTCCACAATCAATGGAATATTGTGTTTTTTGGCCACTTCGCCAATCTTTTCAAAGTCGGGAATGTTAAAGCCGGGGTTTCCGATCGTCTCCAGGTAGATAGCTTTGGTTCTGTCGTCAATAAGCTTCTCAAACGTCTCCGGGTTTTCATCGGGAGCAAATTTCACCTTGATACCCAGCCGTTTAAAGGACACTTTAAACTGATTGTACGTACCTCCATAAAGGAAACTGGTGCTCACGAAGTTATCTCCTGCCTCCATAATATTGTGCAAAGCGAGAAACTGGGCCGACTGTCCCGAGGCGGTAGCAAGTGCCGCTACACCCCCTTCGAGCGCCGCCATGCGCTGCTCGAACACATCTGTAGTGGGGTTCATGATTCGGGTATAAATGTTTCCAAACTCCTTGAGGGCAAACAAATTGGCGCCGTGCTCTGAGTTTTTAAAAACATAGGAAGTAGTCTGGTAAATAGGAACCGCTCTCGACCCTGTTGTGGGGTCTGGCTGTTGACCTGCGTGCAATTGCAGGGTTTCAAATTTTAGGTTTGTACTCATCTTGTTTAATTAATTTTAAATGAACGAATGAAGTGATTAAGCAGGGTAGGGTGTAGAAGAAATGGCTGCAAACTAACAGCAGCATGCCATCATCCCGCGCCTGCAACACATGTAATTGGAAAGAAAGAAGAAAGAAACTCTGAAAGATTTCCTGGGTAAGGAGCTAAAAAAAAGTGTGTCTGATTTTTTCATGATTAATCAATTTATACTTCCCGCTATCCGCGGGTCAGGATTTAGCACCTTCTCCTTTTACAGGTACAGGTCAGGTTGCTAGAGTTTCACTGAGCCAGTCTCTCCACTCTTCTTTATAAATCAATTAATTACTAATTGACTTGAAGATGCAATGATACGCCTGAAACCAGATATTTACAAATCGTCAACGCTTTTTTTGACCCGGTGGGGCTTCATCAAACTTACCGATTGCTAACGAAATACATGGAACAGGGTTGACCAACAAAAATAGTATTAGTACATAGCTGTGTGGCAAGTTTGTCTATATTTGCCAGAAAGCGACTGTACTGATATTCAACCCATATAGTAAAAGATGAAGCTTATTGAGGTAAAAAATTCTACACAGGCCCGGGAATTTCTGATGCTTCCGGTGGTACTATACAAAAACGAACCTCACTGGATACGCCCGCTGGACAAAGACATAGAGAGTGTTTTTGACGCCGATAAAAACAAGACATTCAGGCATGGAGAGTGCATCAGGTGGATCCTTCAAGACGAGGCCGGAAAGACAATTGGCAGAGTAGCTGCCTTTGTGAATCAAAAGACCGCAACGAAGCACAACGACCAGCCCACCGGCGGACTTGGCTTTTTCGAATGCATTGATAGCAAAGAGGCTGCTTTTACCCTTTTTGATGCCTGCAAAAAATGGCTGTCGGAACGCGGAATGGAGGCCATGGACGGACCGATCAATTTTGGTGAACGGGATAAATGGTGGGGGCTGCTGGTTGATGGGTTTGAGGAAGAACCCAACTACTGCTGCAACTACAATCTTCCTTACTATAGCCATTTCTTCGAAGACTACGGATTCAGGGAATATTTCAAGCAATTTACCTATGCCCGTAAGGTGATGGATCCACTATCAGAAAAGCTGAATGCCAAAGCCAAGCGCATTGCCGCCGACCCCCGGTATTCCTTTCGCCACCTGGAACTGAATAAACTGGATGAATACACCGAGTATTTCAGGGAGGTATACAATGCTGCATGGAGTGGTCACAAGGGTGTGCCTCAGCTTACCTCGGCCGTAGCTAAACTGGCCATGAAGCAAATGAAGCCCATCATCGACGAAAAGATAATGTGGTTTGGGTTTTATGACGACAAGCCCGTGGCCATTTTCATTATGCTGCCCGAGGTAAACCAGATTTTCAAGCATGTAAATGGCAAGCTGAACCTGGTAGGCAAACTAAAATTTCTCTACCACAAGTGGGCCAAGACCTGCAATAAGATGTTTGGCGTAGTGTTCGGCATAGTGCCCGAGCACCAGGGAAAAGGGGTAGACGGGGCTATTATCGAAGCATCGCGGGTGATGGTGCAGGACAACTACAATCGCTACGAAAACTTTGAAATGAACTGGATAGGCGACTTTAACCCGAAAATGATCAATGTGGTGGAGCAAGTAGGCGCGTACCGGTCAAAAACCCATATCACTTATCGGAAATTGTTTGATGAAAGCAAGCCATTCAAGCGGCATCCCATTTTGAATTAATCGGCAGACCATTCAAACCGGGCAGCCTGGGCTTGTCTAAAAAAATAAAAATGCAACAGAAAGTGCCTGCGTATTCGTTGATCATTCCGCTGTACAACCGCCCACGGGAAATAGACGAGCTACTGCATTCCCTTACCGGACAAATGTTCTCCGATTTCGAAGTGCTCGTGGTGGAGGACGGCTCGTCGGAAACCGGGGAAGCCGCATGTAACCAATATGCTTCTCAGCTAAACGTGCGCTATTTTTACAAAAAAAATGAGGGGCCCGGCAAGGCCCGAAACGCGGGATGCGAGGAGGCAAAATCAGACTTTTTTATATTCCTGGACTCCGACTGCCTCGTTCCTCCAAATTACCTGAATATGCTGGACGTGGCCCGGAAAAAGGAAAAGTTTGATGCTTTTGGCGGGCCCGATGCTGCACACCCTTCGTTCTCGGCAGTTCAAAAGGCCATCAACTACTCCATGACTTCGCTGTTTACCACGGGCGGCATTCGAGGCCGAAAGAAAGCGGTGGAGCAATTTCATCCGCGTAGTTTCAACATGGGCATCAGCCGGCGGGTGTTTGAGGAAACGGGTGGCTTTTCAGCCATGCGATTCGGAGAAGACATTGATTTCAGTATTCGCATTGTCGCAGCGGGTTTTAAAAGCTGCCTCGTGCCGGAGTGCTTCGTGTACCACAAGCGGCGAACGGATTTCCACAAATTTTTTAAGCAGGTATTTAACTCGGGTATTGCCCGAATCAACCTTTTTAAAAG
>CAYUJK010000077.1:0-11738 GCA_964444895.1 uncultured Roseivirgaceae bacterium | reverse complement strand
TCGGTATCGGCAGTTCTTGAAAAAGAAAGGGAGAAAAACCCCTACTACCTTACCGCTAAGGGCATTTTTATGGGCAGCTTGTTTACTGAGGGGAATCATTTGTATGTAGACAAGACCAGCTCTTACTGGAAGCCTGCCATGGAAGCCCTTTTAGAAGAGCTGTACAAAGAGCAGGAGCGAGCTGGCGCGGGCAATATTATGTTCAGGGATCTGCCAGCCGGAGACGTGGAAATGGAGTCTTTTATGGTAGAACACAGCTTTGTAAAAGTAGACATGCCCGAATCATGTGTGGTGGAAAACCTGGCATGGAACACAGAAGAGGAATACCTGCAAACGCTGTCGCATAGTGCCCGCAAAAGTTTCAAACGCTACATCAAGCGATTTGAACAATACTGTGATGTGGAAATAAAAAGTCAGCTTACTGAGGATGAACTTCGCCATGCCATCAGGCTTTTCAGGAACGTGAAAGAGCGAAACCTAGCCATCAATATTTTCCACTTTCCCGACAAACTTTTTTATAAAATGAACCTTGACCCACAATGGGAATTCGTTACATTGACGCTAAAAAAGGAGCTCGGCGAAACCGATAAACCGGTTGTGGTATGTTTCTGCCACAAGAATAGCTCTCGTGTGTATAGTTTTATGTTGACTGGCATTGACTATGACTACGTTTACCAGTACAGCGTGTACCGGCAGGGCCTTTATCAGATCGTGAAGCGGGCCAACGCCCTCGGAAGCAAACGGGCAAATTTCGGCATATCGGCCACTATTGAAAAAAAACGGGTAGGAGCCCAGCCTCTGGCCATGGTAGGCTACTTTCAGGCGGGAGACAATTACGCAATGGAGATGATGGAGACAACTATAGCTTTGAAAAAGGACTAATGAGTATTTCAGGAAACAAAAAATCGGAAGGTGTGAAAATTCTTAGCGAAAGAATTGAAGAGATCAGCACCCTGATAGCCGAAGTGGCTAACGGTAATTTTGATTACAAAATCGATTTTTCCGAAACCGGAGATGAGCTGGACGCCGTCATTTCTGGCGTGAACATGCTGGGGCAGGAGCTGAAAAACTCCACGGTGTCGCGCGATTTCATGAGGAGCATCTATCGCGGTGTGGTGGACATGCTCCTTGTTTTGGATAACCAGTTCAATGTGCGAATTGTTAATGACGCCCTTGAGGAACAACTGGGATGGAAGGAAGATGAACTCCGCGGTAAATCCTTTTTTGAATTGATTCTTCAGCGCGACGAAGCGCAGCTTGCAGAAGGCATTGCCAAGTTGAAAAAGCAAGGAAAGTGCCTCAACGTAGAATTGCAGATTAATACCCTGCAGGGGGGCTCAATTCCGGTTTCCTGCGCCTTTTCGTACTTGAAAAATAGTCGCCACGAAAAGGAGGGGATACTGGTGATCGCCAGGGACATCAGTAAACTGAAGGCTGCGGCTCAGGAATTGGAAGAAGCAAAGAACAGGGCCGAAGCAGCCAATGAAGCCAAAAGCCAGTTTCTGTCCAGCATGAGCCATGAGATCAGAACCCCGCTAAACGGCATCCTGGGCTTTGCAGATCTGCTCAATGACACCCCACTCAACGACCTGCAAAAGCGATACCTGGAGCTGATCAAGACCTCCGGCGTTACGCTCACCAAGCTGCTGAACGATATCCTTGATCTTCATCGCATTGAACAAAACAAGCTGTCATTCGATCCCGCTCCTTTCCATTTTGTTGAAACGATCACCTCCCACCTGAGCCCTTATCAGCATCTGGCAGAAGGCAAGGGACTGTCATTCACAAACACATTTGACGACTCCGTGCCCCAATTAATGGTGGGTGACGCGGTACGCATAAACCAGGTAATGGTAAACCTGGTGAGTAATGCCATAAAATTTACCCATGAAGGCAGCATAAAAGTACACCACAAGGCCGATCCGGTAAGCGATGGCGAAGAAGTAGTGCTTACCACCACGGTTACTGATACTGGCATCGGCATTTCTCCTGAAAAGCAGGAGATGATTTTCGACTCGTTTACGCAGTCAGACAATTCCACCACACGCAAATATGGAGGATGGGGCCTTGGGCTCACCATCAGTAAGAAGCTAATAGAATTGATGCAAGGCCAGCTTGGGGTGATAAGCCCCACCCCGGGAAAGAAAAGCGGCTCAACGTTTTGGTTTAGCCTTAAGTTGAAAGTGGTGAAAAATGAGAACGATGAAAATCGCGCGGCGAGTTATTATGCAAATTATCGCGTGCCCGAGGGCGCCCATATATTGGTGGTGGAAGACAATGACATGAACATGGTGCTCATGCAAGACATTCTCGAAAACATGGGCGCCCTGGTTTCTACCGCGCGGGATGGAAAAGAGGCCCTGGACATTATCCAGGTAACTAAGCTTGACCTCGTATTCATGGATCTGCAAATGCCGCGAATGGGCGGTGTGGAAGCCACGTCCCGCTTGCGAAATGAGGGCAACACAGTGCCCGTGATCGCGTTTTCTGCGAATGCCTACCAACAAGATATTCACGAGAGCACAGAGGCTGGTATGAATGGATACCTCTGCAAACCATTTACCCGCAAAGAGCTGGTAGAAGTGCTGGAAAAGTGGTTATAAAAGCTGCTTTTGCCAAACTCAAAATAGTGTATAATGGGAGGTTGAAGGGTTTCAGGCGCTAAACGAACTATTTCACACGCAAGTATTTCCCAAAATAGCGGTCGTCCTTGGCGCCGTCGTCGTCGTAGTCTACCACCGATTGCAGCTCCATCTCATCGTCTTTGATCAATATTTTGTAGGAGAATTTGTAACCCTTTTGATCTTCCAGAAACAGCGAATCGCCATCCATATACCATATCCCGCGGTTTGTGTTAAATACCTGGTTAAGGGTATCGCGGTATTCTGTATGAAAGCCGCCGTCTTCTTTGATTTCCGTGATGATAGGGTTGATGGCCATGATGATCTTCCAGCTACTTTCGTTCACGGATACCTGAAACGAAGTGTCGGTGTTGTTGAATGTGTTCACCTCTACTTCCATGGCGTTGTTTTTCCAGGTGCCTATGATGGCATTTTCCAGGTTGTCTCCGAAATGAAAATCGTCGGCTTCATTCGACTGTTGCTGGTTGTTTTGTCCGGCGCTGCACGAAGCCATAAACAGCAAATACAGCGGGATCATATTTTTAAAATGGAATTTCATAATTGACATGGAGTAATTCCTACAGGCGCCCAAGATAAAAGGAATGACGGAGTTTGCATAGCGCCTGCTCAAATGTGGATAATTTTTTACTCCAAACGCACGCTATTTCCCCTCCATTTCTTATATTTTTACATTCTTAACGAATCAGTCAATCTAAATTTTTTCTCGCTACGCTATGTATTTGATTTTCGATACGGAAACCACCGGTTTGCCCCGAAACTACGACGCTCCCCATACCGACCTTGACAACTGGCCGCGGCTGGTGCAGATCGCCTGGCAGCTTCATGATGCAAAAGGGAAATTGCTTAATGCGGGCAATCTCATTGCAAAGCCAGAGGGTTTTACCATCCCCTATAATGCGGAAAAAATACATGGAATATCCACCGACCGGGCTCTGAAAGAAGGGCAGCCCCTGCAGGAAGTATTGGAAACTTTTGCTTCCGATATCGAAAAAGCTGAAGCTATCATAGGCCACAACATCGGGTTTGACATGAACATCATGGGTGCTGAGTTCATTCGCGCAGATGTGCCGAGCCAGCTGTGGGAAAAGAAGCTGATTGATACCAAAGAAGACGCTACTGATTTCTGTCAGCTACCCGGCGGTAAGGGCGGGAAATTCAAGTGGCCAACGCTTACAGAATTGCATCAAAAGCTCTTCAACGAAGGCTTTGACGATGCACACGACGCCGCTTACGACGTCGCCGCCACGGCCAGGTGCTTCTTTGGCCTGGTAAAAGAGAAGGTAATCCGGCCGCTGGACGACGCACCCTTAGCCGACATAGAATACGAAGCCCCGGAGCTGGACGCTGCCAATTTCAAAGTAAAAAGTGAAAAAAAGGCTACCGCCACTTCTTCGCACGGCATCGACAAGCAGGAAGGCCTGGAGCAACTGAAGCACGAAGAGTTTTCGCACCTGCACTGCCACACGCAGTTTTCGATTTTGCAGGCCACTACCGATATTCCCACCCTAGTGAGCCAGGTAAAGGAACTGGGCATGAACGCCGTAGCCCTCACCGACCACGGTAATATGATGGGCGCCTTTCAGTTTGTGAAAGCGGCGCTGGCGGCCGAAATCAAGCCTATAGTAGGGTGCGAGTTTAACGTATGTGCCAGCCGAAAAGATAAAACCCGGAAGGACGACGGTTTTCAAACGGTGCTGCTGGCCAAAAACAAGGAGGGCTACCAGAACCTCGCCAAGCTGGCCTCCTATGCGTATGTGGAGGGGTTTTACTATGTGCCGCGGATCGACAAGGAGCTGTTGGCTCAATACAAGGACAACCTCATTGCCACCACCGGCGGGGTATGGGGCGAAGTGCCCTACCTGATCCTGAACGTAGGCGAGCATCAGGCCGAGGAGGCGTTCTTGTGGTGGAAAGAACAGTTTGGTGAAGACTTTTATGTGGAGCTGAACCGGCACGGCATCCAGGAAGAAAACATCATCAATGAAGTGCTGCTGAAATTTGCCAAAAAGCACGATGTGAAATATTTCGCGGCGAACAATACCTACTACACGAAAAAGGACGATGCGGTAGCGCATGACGTGCTGCTGTGTGTAAAGGACGGCGAGGCAGTAAGCAAACCAAAGAAGTACATCGGCAAGCGGGGAAGGGAATTTCGTTTTGGTTTCCCCAACGATAATTTTTACATAAAGTCGCCGGCAGAAATGAAGCAGCTCTTTGCCGACCTGCCCGAGGCGATCAAAACAACGGGCGAGATCGTCGACAAGGTGGAGACCTACAAGCTTACCCGCGATGTGCTGCTGCCAAAGTTTGAAATCCCCGATGAGTTCAAAGACGCTAAAGACCTGGAAGACGGCGGCAAGCGCGGGGAAAACAACTACCTGCGGCACCTTACCTACGAAGGCGCCAAGAAGCGGTATAAAGAAATTACTCCCGAAATACAGGAGCGACTGGATTTTGAGTTGGCGACCATTGAGAAGACGGGCTATCCCGGTTATTTTCTCATCGTGCAGGATTTCACAAAAGCCGCCCGCGACATGGGTGTATCTGTAGGGCCCGGCCGGGGGTCGGCAGCAGGCAGCGCGGTCGCCTATTGCATCGGCATTACCAACGTAGATCCAATAGAGTACGATCTCCTTTTTGAGCGTTTTTTGAATCCAGACCGGGTATCATTGCCCGATATTGATATTGACTTTGACGATGAAGGCCGCCAGAAGGTGATCGAATATGTGATCAAAAAATACGGGGCCAGCCAGGTGGCGCAGATAATCACCTACGGCACTATGGCAGCAAAATCGTCCATACGCGATGCGGGTAGGGTGCTGGAGTTGCCCTTGCCCGATACCGACCGGATAGCGAAGCTCGTGCCTGACCTGAAGCTCAGCAAGCTTTTTTCCATGCCCGAAAATCAGCTCAAGGAAAAGTTGAATGGTGAGCAGATCGAAATGGCGCGGGAGCTCAAGCGCATCATTGAAGGAACTGATCTGGCTGCGCAAACGCTGAGCCAGGCTCGCGTCATAGAAGGCTCGGTGCGCAACACGGGCACACACGCCTGCGGCATCATCATCACGCCGGATGACATCACCAACTTTGTGCCGGTAGCGCTGGCCAAAGATTCCGATATGTACTGCACGCAGTTCGACAATGCCGTGGTGGAAAGCGCCGGTTTGCTGAAGATGGATTTCCTGGGGCTGAAAACCCTTACCCTGATCAAAGATACCGTGAAGCTGGTAAAGGAAATTCACAATGTAGACCTCGACCCCGACCATTTCCCACTGGACGACGAAAAAACCTATCAACTTTTTCAGCGGGGCGACACAGTGGGCATATTCCAATACGAATCTGCCGGAATGCAAAAATACCTTCGGGAACTGAGGCCCTCGGTGTTTGCCGACCTCATCGCCATGAATGCGCTGTACCGCCCGGGGCCGCTGGAATACATCCCCAGCTTTATCAAAAGAAAGCACGGCCAGGAGCCCATCACGTATGACCTCCCCGACATGGAGGAATACCTGAAGGAAACGTACGGGATCACGGTGTACCAGGAGCAGGTGATGTTGCTTTCGCAGAAATTAGCTGGTTTTACCAAGGGCGAGGCCGACGTACTGCGAAAGGCAATGGGTAAAAAGATACTGGCCCTGCTGGAGCAGTTGAAGCCCAAGTTCATTAACCAGGGCGCCGAAAAAGGGCACCCAAAAGATGTACTCGAAAAAATATGGAAAGACTGGGAGGCCTTTGCTTCGTATGCGTTTAACAAATCGCACTCTACCTGCTATGCCTGGATAGCCTACCAAACGGCCTACCTGAAGGCGCACTATCCTGCGGAATACATGGCCGCTGTGCTGAGCAATAACATGAACGACATCAAGCAGGTGTCCTTTTTCATGGAGGAATGCAACCGCGCCGGAATTCCGGTGTTGGGGCCAGATGTGAATGAGTCGGGAGTGAAGTTTACAGTAAACGAAGAGGGCAAAGTACGGTTTGCCCTGGCAGCCATTAAAGGTGCCGGTGAAGCCGCTGTGCAGGCCATTGTGGACGAGCGGGAGAAAGCCGGCGCCTTTGGTGATTTTTTTGACTTCGCTACGCGCGTTAGCCAGCGATCGGTGAACAAAAAGACCTTTGAAGCGCTGGCGATGGCCGGTGCTTTTGATTGCTTCGGAGAATACCACCGTCGCCAGTACCTGGATGCGCCAGAGAACGATCAGAACCTCATAGAGAAGGCTATCCGCTATGCCGGAAAAATGCAAATGGAGATCAACAGTGCCCAGCAGTCTTTATTTGGCGGCACGGACACCGCGGTGATGTCCCGGCCCCGGGTAGAAAACCTGGAACCCTATTCGCAGCTTGAGCAGCTCAACATCGAAAAAGAAGTGGTAGGGCTGTACATTTCGGGCCACCCACTTGACCAGTTCCGCTTTGAGATCGACAACTTCTGCAATGCCTCACTTGGTGCCTTGAAAAACATTGCCGATAGGCTGGGACAGGAGCTAACCTTTGGCGGCATCGTGACCGACGTGGCCCACCGTACTACCAAAACCGGCAAGCCTTTTGGCGTTCTCACACTGGAAGATTACAGTGAATCGCACGCCTTTTACCTTTTCTCTGATGATTACATCCGGCTGAAGGAATACCTGGTGAAAGATTGGTTTTTGTACATTAAGGGCCAGATAGTGCAGAAAAAGTGGGGAGACATGGCGCCGGAATTTAAGATTGGCGATATCAAAATGCTGGCAGAAGTACGCGAGAAATTCAGCAAAGGCGTGCTGCTCACCGTGCGCCCGGAGCAGATAGACGAGGACTGGGTGGAAGAGATGGAGCGCATTGCAGGAGAATTTCCTGGTAAGTGCTCATTGAAAATGAACCTGGTGGATGAGCAGGAAAAGATCAATGTAGAGCTGTTGTCGAGAAAGTATATGATAAACCCCGATAACGAATTTTTTAAAAAAATCCGGTCAATTAGCCACCTGGACGTAAAAATTCAGACATAAAGTCATACGCCGGCAAAAAAATGACTGCTTGGGGCAACTTTGTATTATATTTGCAGTTTATGTTCAAATCAAAAACAAATAAAAATAGATATGTCAAAGCCTATTGAGATTACGGATGCTAACTTCGAGGAAGTTTTATCAACAGACAAGCCGGTATTGGTGGATTTTTGGGCCGAGTGGTGTGGGCCTTGTAAAATGATCGGGCCGGTTGTAGAGGAGTTGGCTGGCGAGTATGATGGTAAAGCTGTGATAGGAAAGGTAGATGTGGACTCGAATCCGCAGGTATCCGCAAAATTTGGAATCCGAAGTATTCCTACCTTGCTGTTCTTCAAGAACAGTGAGATTGTCGATAAACAAATCGGGGCTGTTCCCAAAGCAGTTTTAGCTCAAAAGCTGGAAGCTCAGATCAACTAAAAGATCAATAGTAGTACAAGGTAAAGCCGCAAGGGTTGTTTGTTAGAAGCACTTCTTGCGGCTTTTTTGTTGCCTCCCTATTACCCTAACTTTTGTTGGGCTTCTTTAGCCCAAACAGCGGCCATAGCCAGGTAATTCTCCTGATCAACAATTCATATAGTATAAATGAGACACCAAACGTTCCCGTCACCATCAGACCGGCTTTGGATACAAATCCCCAATTCAAGTCCATCAGGTAATACCCAATGGCTATTGTTACTGTTTGGTGCAGGATGTAAAAGGGATACACGGCCCTGTTGCAGTATCGCAGTACCCGGCTATCTTGGTTGAGATAAGTAGCGGCATACCCGAACAGCGCCAGGATCCATGACCAAAGGTTGGCCACTTTCAGAAAGGCCTCTATAAAATGAATCACGATAGAGTCTTCGTAAAAATACCTCAGCATTGTCATGGCAGTAAAAAGGACTAATCCGCTTGCGAGGTAAAATCTGCGACGATGCTGCACCGCATGCCAAAAAGCGTCTTTCACCGCAATAAGCACATAGCCAAAAAAGAACAATACCAGGAAATTGACAAATGTGAACCAGTCGTCTATCAAGGCATGAGTTACAGGGAAAAAAGGCTCAATGAAGGCTTCGATAAAATAGAGTGGAATGATAAAAATGTACAATCCCAACGGAAGTGCCACAATGCGTTTGATCCACCTGGTAAAGCCGGCATCGGGTCGCTGCCTCAGGTAAAGGAACAGCGGCAGCAGCATGACGGAGTAGAGGAACAGGTAAGGCAGGAACCACAGGTGGTGCCAGCTCAGGTTGCCTTCCGGGTAGATGCCCGTTAGTGCCTGCAGCGGCCAGAACTGGAAGTAGTGCCCGCTGAACTCGCCCTGGGCCAATCGCTCGAAATATACCTGTGGAGGCACAATCACCAGCATGCCAAAAGCAAGTGGTAAGGCCAACCTTGAGAGCCGCTCCCCAACAAATGCCCCGCCCGACCGCCTGCCGAGTGCATAGTAAGTGCCCATACCCGAAATGACAAAGAGGATGGGGAGTCGCCACTGGTTCAGAAACAGCATGGGCCACTGCAGCCATGGATATATCACATTGTTTTTAACATGGAACCCCCAGGGAACAAAGAACATCCCAACGTGATAGAAAATTAAGAACCCAAATACGATTACTCGCAGCCAGTCTAAATCGTGTCTTCTCCCCGTTTCGGCCATACCGTTCCGCCCGGCTTTAGAGTTCCCTCACCCAGATATTGCGGAATCGTACCGGGTCGCCGTGGTCCTGGAGTCTCAAAGGCATTTTGTCGGGGTGAGCGATGTGCCTGGGGTGACCGCGGTATACTGTCGGTCCTTTCAGCTCCACATTGTTCAGCACCAGCACGCCATTGAAAAGGAGCGTGACGTAACCTGGAGAAACGAGCGCCCCCTTGTTGTCAAATTTCGGCGCTTTAAAGATGATGTCATACGTCTGCCACTCACCCGGAGGCCGGCAAGGGTTTGCCAGGGGAATGTGCTGTTTGTAGATGCTGCCCGCCTGCCCGTTGGGGTAGGTCTTGTTTTCGTAAGAATTCAGCACTTGTATCTCGTAAAGCCCCATTAGAAATACACCGCTATTGCTGTATCCCTGTCCTTCTTTTCCCTCGGCTTTTGGGGCCATCCATTCGATGTGCAACTGCATGTCGCCAAATTTCCTTTTTGTTTCGATAGCTCCCGCACCCTTCTTTACTACCATCTCACCGTCTGACAGCGTCCAGTTGGCATTTTCATTCGAAAAATTGGCGTCCAGCTCTTTCAGCATCTTTTCCAGGCCGGCGATATCAGAAGGTTCGCCCTTGAATTGCGGACTTTGCCATTCGTCCAGGTTTTTTCCGTCAAATAGAATGATGGCATCTGAAGGAGGAGCAGCGACTGAGGAACCCGGGCTCACCACTGGAGGAACCGGCTCCCATACTTCGGTCATTTTAGGGTCAATATCCTGCGCTGCCAGACCGGCGGTGAGCAGTACGGCAATTGCAGTGGTAAATAAAGTTTTCATCATCACTAAGGGTTTTTAGCCTAAAATACGCGGTCCATGTTCGTTTACTTTGGAAACATAGACTTCACTTTCAATTTCTAAAGTAGCAAAAACACAGCTCATTTCATTGCCTATTTTTTCAGCGGTTTCTTTCGCATCACTAAGGGCAAAAAGGGAAGGGCCCGAGCCTGAGATTCCAGCGCCCAGTGCTCCGGCGTCAAGGGCAGCCTTTTTCACTTCGTCGTAGCCGGGAATGAGAATAGAGCGGATGGGCTCTACTATATAGTCGTGCAGCGAGCGACTCAGCAGATCGAGATCCGGCAATAGCAACCCGGCGATAAGGCCTGCTACATTGCCCGATTGTTTGACCGAATCGCGAAAGAATATTTCTTTTCGCAGTATTTCACGGGCATCTTTGGTTTTTACCTCTATCTGCGGGTGAATGAGTGTGGCGTAAAGTTTTTCCGGTACCGGTAGTTTTATGGTATCCAGTGGGTCATAACTGCGGATGAGCACAAAACCGCCAAACAGTGCCGGCGCTACGTTGTCGGCATGAGCGGCGCCACATGCAATGCGCTCGCCTTCCATGGCATAGGGGAGGAGTTCTTGCAGGCTTTTGGGGCGGCCCATGAGCTCATTGACCGCGAATATGGCTGCCGCAGAGCTGGCTGCGCTGGAGCCGAGCCCGCTGCCGAGAGGCATCATCTTGTGCAGTTCGATATCTATACCCTGGTCAGAGCCCAGGTCGTGCAGAAACTGTCTTACTACCGCGCCACACGAATTCTTGTCCGTGTCGTAGGGGAGTTTGCCTTCATCACCGGTGATTTTCGTGATCACTACCTCACGGCTACGGCTTTTGCGCAGAATGATCTCATCGCCCGGGGCATCTACGGCGAAACCGAGAATGTCAAACCCACAGGTTACATTGGCCACGGTGGCTGGGGCAAATATTTTTACACTATCCTTCATCCTAAATAGTGACTTAAGCTGATGATTTCGGCAAATACACCCGCCGCGGTCACTTCGGCGCCTGCACCCGGCCCTTTGATCACGAGCGGCCGTTCCCGGTAGCGGTCAGTAGTGAAGGAGATCATATTGTCGCTGCCAGAGAGGCTGTAAAAGGGATTTTGAATGTCCACGGATTGCAGTGACACGGTGGATTCACCGTTTTCCATTTTGGCGATGAACCGCAGTACTTTCCCCTCACTTTCTGCTTTCTCAAGCATTTCATCAAAGTAAGAATTGGCTTTCTCCAATTCGGTAAAAAATTGGTCTACTGTGGGCGCTTCCAGGCACGCCTTTGGCAGAATATTTTCAATTTTTACCTGGTCCAATTCTGCAGCATAGCCTACCTCCCGCGCGAGGATCAGTATTTTTCGGGCCACGTCCATGCCATTGAGGTCGTCTCGCGGGTCAGGTTCGGTAAAGCCTTTTTCCTTCGCCTGCAACACTACTTCGCTGAATTTGGCGCCCTTTCTGAACGTATTAAAAATATAGCTGAGTGTGCCGGAGAGCACGCCTTCAATCTTCAATATTTTATCGCCGCTTTGCAGCAGGTCATTCAGCGTGGTGATCACAGGCAGTCCGGCGCCCACGTTGGTTTCAAAAAGGTATTTTACGCCGTTGCGGAAGGCTGTTTGCTTGAGCCGTTTATAGCGCTCGTACGGGCCGGAGCCTGC
>CAYUJK010000076.1:6370-11754 GCA_964444895.1 uncultured Roseivirgaceae bacterium | reverse complement strand
AAAAATGCAAAAAACATAGGATGCCCTACACCCTTCAGAGCACCTGACTGCGAACCTTTACACCACTCCGTTCCAGGTTTGAGATTTCGGTGTTTTGAAAATTGGAATTTAGTTGGGATTTGGCATATTGAGATTTGACAATTTTAAGCTTCTACTCCACGATCCCTAACTTCTTAAACACATCTGCTTTGTAGGTAGCGCCTATAGGAATGTATTTTTCCTCCCCGTTTAGCGTCACCCCCACTTCATTTCCCCTGACAGCAGTGATTTTTTCTACCGAAGCAATAAAGGACTTGTGCAGCCTTACAAATTTTTCTTCGGGCAAAATGCCCATCAAAGCCGTCATCGATTTATAGGTAATCATTTTTTTTGAGGGGGTAACGATAAACACGTAGTTCCGCGCGCCTTCCACGTAGATGATTTCTTCAAATCCTATCTTCACCTTTTTACCATCCACATCTGCAAAAAAGAACTCGTGCTGCGGAGAGGCTGGGGCCGGGTGGCTTCTGTCGTTGAGGATCCTGTCGATGGCCGTTTTAAATCGTTTGTAACTGATGGGCTTTAGCAGATAATCGCTCACTCCATGCTCGAAGCCCGAGAGCGCATACTGGTCGTATCCGGTAGTAAAGATGATCTTCGGCATGGATACCCCCCACTTTTCTCTCAGGCTCTCTACGAATTCAAGCCCCGACATCTCCGGCATGTGGATATCTACAAAAATCAGGTCTACTTTTTCGGCATCCAGGTAGGCGAGCGCTTCCACAGGGTTTGTCGTCGTGGCTTTAAGTACTAACTGCGGGGTGGCCTGCACATGGTCTTTCAACAACGCTATCGCTTCGGGCTGATCGTCTATGACAATACACGACAGTGAGGGTTTTGCAGGTAATATCATTTTTTTCCGGGTTGTTCTTTTTCAGGTTTTCAGTTCCAGGAAAGCGCTGTATTCTCCTTGTTCTTCGTGAAACGTGAGTTTGAAATTACCAGGATAATGCAAATTCAAAAGCTGCATGAGATTTTTTTGTCCTATACCTGTTTTGCGCGCGGCTTTCGGCGCTACTTTGTTCACCACGCTGAAAGCAATGCGGTCTTGTCTCTCCTCCAGGGAAATGCGTATGGGACGGGCGGGATCGTTGTATTGGCCATGTTTAAAGGCATTTTCCACAAGTGTAATGAGCATGAGCGGCAACACACGCAGATGCCGAGGCACGTCGCGGTAGGTAAACTCCACATACACCTGGTTACTCAGTATTTTTTGGAGGCTGATGAAATGATTGATATATTCTATCTCGCTGGAAATGCTCACTTTTTCGTCTGGCTTTTGGGTAAGTGAATACCGGAGCATATCGGAAAACAGCTCTATGGCCTCGGCAGCTTCTTTGGATGACTTGTGTACGTGACTATAGCAAAAGTTGAGAAAGTTGAACGTAATATGCGAATTGAACTGGCTTTTCAAAAAGTTCAGCTCCTTGGCTATCATCAGCTTTTCGTGCTCATGTTGTTCCTTTTGTTTTTGCGCGTTGAGCTTGTTGAAATAGTAAGAAAAGGCAGCGATTCCCAGGGCAATATACAAGATAAACGTATTGGTAAGGATCACCGGAGTGTCGTATCCTTTGAGCACGAACTCGGGATCTACAAACGGCACCAGGTAAAAGATCACCCCCATGTAAGCGAGAAAAAAGAACAACGCTCCCAGGCCGGCGAAAAGGGAGAAAAAGACATAATTACGCCGCCAATACGAAGGAATGATCCACACCGCCAACAGATAGAATGAGCTGATAAAGGAGATCAACAAGGCAGCGCTCCCCATCACGCGCGCCGAGGTATTTGCTTTTATGGGGTCAATCACCAGCACATACACTACCACCGCTATCCACACGAGGATGTGCGTTCTAACATTAACCACCAATAGTTTGAAAAAACTCATGCCATACAGATCATTGCACCAAAATACGGTATGTCTTGTAAATAAACATAGATTTTATGCATATCGAAGGTACACCGGGACGAGTATGGGTAATATTGATATGAAACCCGATGGGCTTGTTTGTCATGAGTATGGTACAGGTGGTATCTGCAATTACCCAGTTGGTATAATTTTTTTTCAAATGACAGGGAGCCGGGCTATCATTGTATGTACATCAGCCAAACAATTAATAGTGTTCCAGGCTCCCGGGGAGCTTGTTACTTAAAAGAGGATCAGACCTGACTTTTAGCTTAGACAATCTCTGTAAATCTCTGTTTATTTTTTCACTCTCACAGGTCTTTTCCCTTTTAATTTCCGGATGTATCTTTTTCGCCTTTCTTTGATACCATCTTCTCAAACATCATTTTTTTTCTTTATTTCACAGTATGGAACCCTTTGGAAAAATGCTGAACAAGCCGTTCACCTTCGATCGCACGGTCAGGATCGCACTCATAGTAGGAATATGCTATGCCGCATTTATACTGTTGGATTACCTGAGCGATGTGCTCATCCCCTTTGCCGTAGCCATGTTGCTGGCTTACCTGATTGACCCACTGGTGGTGTTTATGCAGGAAAAAATGAAGGTAAAGTCAAGGGTACTGTCCGTGACGTTTTCACTGATTATCGTTTTTGGTTTGTTGTTCCTGATCTTTTACCTCGTCATTCCCATTATTTACCGGGAAATGGCCGCTATGGGTAAGCTGATAGCCAACCTTGCGTCCAGTGACGACATTAAAACCAAATACCTTCAGAATGTGCCCGGCGATATTTCCGACTACATCCTGGGCCTGATCAACAGCCGGGAGTTCCAGGACTTTTTCACGTCAGACCGCTTTAACGACCTCGTAATCGACGGTCTTAAAAATATACTTCCCAAAGCGGAGGGTGTTTTTTCTGAAACGATCAACCTGATGCTAAGCCTTATCGGGTTGATGATCATCTTTTTGTACCTGATCTTTATTTTAAAAGACTACCGTGGTATTGTAGAGGGCGCCAAGGACCTGATCCCACCCAATATTAAAGACCGGGTGCTCCACTTTGTCGACGATTTCCGAAATGCCATGCGGATGTACTTCCGGGCGCAGGGCCTTATTGCCACCATTGTGGGTATTTTATTTGCCATAGGTTTTTCAATCATCAACCTCCCTCTGGGCATTGTGATGGGCCTGATCATTGGTGCGCTGAACATGGTCCCCTACCTGCAAACGGTGAGCCTCGTGCCCGTTACCTTCCTGGCGCTATTCCACAGCATCGAAACGCAAACCCCTTTCTGGAAATACATGGGGCTGGTGCTGATCGTATACGTGGTGGTGCAGAGCATCCAGGACCTCTTTCTCACACCGAAGATCATGGGCAATGCCACCGGCATGAACCCCGCCATGATCTTACTTTCGCTTTCGATATGGGGAAAGCTGCTGGGAATGCTGGGACTCCTCATTGCGCTGCCTGTTACTTTCCTGCTGGTGAGTTATTACAAGTCGTTCATTCTCACTGGCGATTTCTTCACAAAGCTAGACGAAGCAAAAAGAGCCAGCAGCAACCCGGAAGAGTTGGGTGAAGCGGGTAGCGGTAGCAAGCAGTGAATGCGTAGCCAATTGGCATAGCCCTTCAATAAAAAACAGTTCCTACGCCATTCTTTAACATGCGACGACATGAACGGTCAACAAAACTAAAATATTAGTTTGAAAACTATAAAATTAGTTGTATGTTTGGTCTGTTATGTTTATCCTTAGAACAGCAAATGAAAGAACTCACCAAAGCAGAAGAGCAGATCATGCAGGTGCTCTGGGATATCGAAAAGGGCTTTGTGAAAGACGTACTTGAGAAGCTGCCCAAGCCGAGGCCCGCTTACAATACCGTTTCCACCATTGTCAGGATTCTTGAAAAAAAAGGCTTTGTGGGCTATACCGCCTACGGCAAAACCCATGAATACTATCCTCTCATCAAAAAAAATGACTACCGCAGTTTTATGATGAAAAATATGATGAAAAATTACTTCTCCGGGTCGTTTGAAAAGATGGTTTCTTTCTTTGTGAAAGACAACAACGTAGACCTGCGACAGATGGAAGAACTCATGAAAAATCTTCAAAGCGAAAACAAAGACAACGATGGTTCCGAAAATAGTTAGCTACCTGATCGAAAGCAGCCTCCTCATGGTCGTACTCTATGGCGTGTACTTTTTTGTATTTCGCCAGTACAAAAACTTTCTATTTAACAGGGCCTACCTTCTTATCGCGCTGCTGTTTGCCCTCTTCGTTCCTACACTCAGCATTTCATTGTTTTTCGAGGCCCCGGTGGCGGCCACAGCAAACCTGCAGCAAGCCATCCGGCTGCCGGAAGTCATTATTAGCGCCGCCGGAGACCAAGCTTCCTCGCAACAAAATTCTCTTGACATAGGCGCCCTTTTGGGCATTATCTACATCACAGGGGTTTCCGTGCTGCTCATCCGCTTTTTGTACCGCGTTACCAGGCTCTTCCTCTTCATCAGGGCGTCGCGGCACAAAGCCTCCTACCGGCAGTTTTACCACTTAATCCCCACAGAAGGCAAGATTTCTACCTGCTCCTTTTTCAAGTATCTGCTTTGGGACAACAGCCAGGAATACGCCGAGGCAGAAAAGCAACTCATCATCGCTCATGAAGAAACGCACATCCGCCAAAGGCATTCTTATGACGTCGTATTTGCCGAGCTGATCATGATTCTATTTTGGTTCAACCCCATCGCCTACCTATACCGAAACTCACTCTCTGCCGTCCATGAATACATAGCCGACCAGCGGGCCGCCTCGGTGGCCGGCATTTCACCGTACCTTTCGCTATTATCACTGAGGACCTTGAAAGCGCTGAATCTGACATTGGGAAATAATTTTCATCAAACTCAAATATTTAAACGAATGACTATGTTAAAAACAGAAAAAAGAAGGTCACGGTGGAGCCGGATGGCGCTTACCCTACCTGTATTTGCGCTTTTGTTTTATGTGTTTGCCTGTGAGCAAAACGGCGAATCGTCAAACATCGCGCTATTGGAACACGAACTCCCATCCGGAATGCAGATGGTAGACGTTGACGGGCTCCCTCCTGAAATCAACTCTTGGTTTGCCAAAAATCTTGTGTCAATAAGGGGCGCAGAAAGCAACACTGAAAGTAAAGTCTTTGCAGCCATGATTGACAATGGGAGTCTCGACCTCAAAGGCAGTCACTTTCATCTCCGGCAGGTTTTCCGGTACCAGCCTAATGGGCAGGAAGAAAAAATTTATGCGATTGTTGAACACTCTGACGAAATCAACCGGTATGGCGATGTGGTGAATACCAGTAAAGAGGATGAGGTATTTACCGAAGTGGAGGATATTCCTCAACCCGATGGCGGAATGACGGCGTTCTACACCTATGTAATGCAAAATATGACCTATCCGGCACAAGCCAG
>CAYUJK010000076.1:0-6270 GCA_964444895.1 uncultured Roseivirgaceae bacterium | reverse complement strand
CCTGAGGTGGCCATCACGATCACGTCCATCTTGTAGTCTTCGGCAAAAGCGATGATTCCCTCGCCGGCATTCTGATGGCAATAGATATGCTTTTCGGCATTTTTGAGCTTTTTAGAATCAATGAAATCGCCTACTCGCACCATGATCTCACGCTCGTTGAGAAAATGACCGGGCGTATTGATATAGGCGAGATGGAGACTCGCCTGAAACGTTTCGCTGATGGCTGCGGGAAGCCCCTGGTACCGGCCAAAGTCTTCTTTAAAATCCGATGCCAGGACGATCTTGTTGATATTGGCTACCTTAACGGGAAGGCGCAGGGTCATCACCGGACATCCCGCATGGCGCACCACCTTTTCGGCAGTAGAGCCTATCAGGCTTTCGGCCCAATTGCTCACGCCGGAAGTTCCCATGATGATCAGGTCGGCCTTCACCTGTGTGATCACCTCCCCTATTTCCTGGTAAGGTGTTCCTTTCAGCAGCCGGGCGTCGAGTTTCACGCCGCTATACCTGGGGTCATTTACCAGTTCGTTAAGGCGCTGCTCACTTTTTTCGATAAGCTTCAGGGTAAATATTTGCTCCATCTGATCGCCACTGGAGAGTGTGGCGCCAGTATCGATGGACGAACTCCCCAGAAATCCCGAGGCAGGCTTGGGAATATCAACCACGTGTACCAGCGTAATTTCGGCCTGTTGCGAAGCCGCGATCTCAGCAGCGAGATCAAGTGCGTAGCCGGCCTGTTCAGAAAAGTCTGTAGGAACGATTATTTTTTTCATTACTTGCTTATTTATATGGTGTGAATTCTACAAAGTAAAACGTCATTATTGTTTGAAAAATTAGGAAAAATTGTTCAGGTATCAAAAGTCAGGTGTGGACAAACGAAAAATGGCTGACGTGTCATGTACAGAAGTCAGCCATTTAATCTAATCTAATGTTGTCTTTTCTTAAACGGGTACGGACTACTTTGTGTAGCCGATAAACGGTAGAATTTTTTCTGTCAAACAGCAGAGCGCTCTACGCCCTTCATTTTAATCTTTGGCGTTGCCGGAATAGAGGAAAGCGGCGCCCGCCAGGGCTACGTCTTTAAGTAAGCTTCCCATCGCCATTTGATCTCCGCCTACTACGGCGGCCAGGTGAATAGAGAGCGCGAAAATGAGCAACATAATACCTAACAACAAGGTGGCGAGTTTCGCCTTTTTATTGATCAAAATGCTGACACAGGCTGCTATCAGGGCTGCCCCTGTGATGTAAACCCACACGATCTGTGGCGGCAGCGGTACCATACCCGACATGGCGCCGGCATTCATAAAGTGCATAATTCCAAAAATACCAAAGGGTACTGCAAAGAGTATTTTGCCGAGGGTGTTCGTTACGAAATTCATAATGCGTTGATTTTAGGTTTAAGATTATTGTGAATACGAACAATAATTAACCAAATATTTGTCGATTTTTCAATAGTGGGAGAAAAAATCTATTGAAATTCGAAGTCCAATAGAACTTTAAAAAGAAAGGTTTAAACTTTTGCGGGGTTCAATAAATCTTGAAGTCTACGCGGCGGTTTTTTTGCATTCCCTCTTCGGTATTGTTGTCGTGAGTCGGCATGGTTTCGCCATAGCCAATCACGGAGAGTCTTTCTTCGGGCACCCCTATTTCCAGCATTAACCGCTCTATTTGCCGCACTCGTTTCATGGAAAGTTCCAGGTTGTACTGATCGTCGCCCCGGCTATCGGTATGCCCTTCTACCAGCACCATTTTGCCCTGAAGGGCAAACTCCACCGCCATCAGAAATGGCTCAAAATCGGCATAGGCAAACTCATCCATGGCGGTGAGAAAGTACAATGATTCCGTAATGGGTTGATTGGCTTTTCCTGCACGAATCAGGTCGTACACTTTCTTTCGAACCTCCGCGTGCCGGTCATTCACCGGCTTAGGCAGTGTACTGAGGTCTACCGGGGGCGTGTCGTCGGGTTCAAAAGCCTGAAATTTAAACTTTGTATTCGCATCTGCCAGTAGCTCAGGCTCTTCTGCCTGCATCATTTTGCGCTTTTCCTCGGCTTCAGCGCGCTGCTGGGCCAACGACTCAGGCGAAAAGACGGGATAGTTAGAATGGATGGGATACACTTCCTCTGAGGCTTTTTTACCAATAGAACCGCCGTTCTTTGCCGTTCTTTTTTTGTTCAACGCTTTGCATTGATCTTTTGGAGAAACGTAGTCTCCCTTAGTGATAAACTGGGCATAAGAAGTACAAAAGGTGGTGGTTAATGATATTATCAGCAAAAAAAAGAATCGCATATCGCCAAATTTTGGTGTGTCTGATAAAAAATTAACAATTGTTTATCTTTCTATTACATTGTAAGTAACCGAAAGCACTCTTTAAATCGACGAGCGAGTTTTACAAACCGACGAATAAATAGGATAATTTGAAGACCAAAAAGGCGAGAAAGCGAAAATTGGGTGAACGGGAAGGCGATAATTGCTAATAAAAAGGATGACTATTACGTGCTACCTACCGCTGTTTGAAGTGTGACGAAGGAAGGTATTCACTGCGGGATTCTTTTGTCGTTTCCAGCATGAGCCGGTCGGGCCAGCCTTCTTCAGAAAACTCATCCTGATGCACCACCGCCAGCTTATCGAGCATAAAACCAGCGTCAATGGCGGCTATTTCAATTTTGTGATAGCCCAACTGCATAAAGGCGCCACAGAGGTCTTTCTTGCCATTAAGATCCCATCCGAAGGTTCGCTGATTGGCGATGGTGTAGTTGTGCCAGTCCTTTCCGTTTATCCGCACCAGCAGCCTGGACTCCCACTCATCGAGGCACAGGCCCTTTATTTTTACGTAGTACACTCCTTCTTTACTCACCGACACATAAAAGGTAAGTATGCGTTCGTCGTACAGGTCGCTGTAGTCAGCTTTAATATAAGAAGCTCCGCCCCACATCACGTATCCCGTGCCGCTGTAGCCATCTACCAGTTTCTCCGACACCCAATAGGGATGCAGGTCGTTTCGAACCTGGATGTGCTCCGCTTCTACCACAGCGATTCCGCGCTTTTCTTTCCATACTTTGATTTTTTCGGAGAAGGGCAAAAGAAAGCAGATCAGAAGAAGTAGAAATTTCATTGTGGTGTGGTTTGTATGTTTCCGGTAAAATTAGAAACAAATAATTACAGTTGAATTTTTTTTCTGCTCTTATTAAGATTGCACCAAAATTTTTAAGCTTATGTCTATCATTGTTGAAAACCTGACGAAATACTACGGAGATCAAAAAGCAGTAGACAACATTTCTTTCAGCATCCAGACGGGCGAGGTAGTGGGTTTTCTGGGTCCTAACGGAGCAGGCAAAAGTACTACCATGAAGATGATCACCTGCTACATGGCTTCGAGCTCCGGGAAAATTCACCTCGATGGCATTGACGCCGATGCGCAGCCCGGGGAAATCAAAAGAAAAATAGGCTATCTGCCGGAAAACAATCCTCTCTATACTGATATGGCCATTATCGACTACCTGAAGTTTTGCGCCGAAATACAGGGAGTAGAAAAAGGCTTGATTCCGGGCAGGATACGGGAAATGATAGAAATGTGCGGCCTGAGCCTGGAACGACACAAGAAAATAAAGGAGCTTTCTAAAGGCTACCGTCAGCGGGTAGGGCTGGCACAGGCAATGATCCACAACCCCGAGGTGTTGATATTGGACGAACCCACTACCGGCCTCGATCCCAACCAGATCATCGAAATTCGCAAACTGATCAAAGAACTGGGCAGGGAAAAAACGGTAATCCTGAGCTCGCACATCTTGTCTGAAGTGGAAGCTACCTGCGACAGGATCCTGATCATCAACCGGGGCCGGATTGTAGCCGATGGCACGGCAGAAGAACTGCGCAAGCAGGCCCAGGGGCAGGAACTGGTGAACGTAGAGATAGAAGCCAAAGAAGAGCCAGATCACATAAAGAAAGCATTGCTGGCCCTGGCCTCGGTGGAAAGTGTTTCGGAAATAGACGGCAGGCAAAGGCACTTCCAGGTGCAAAGCAAGCCGGAGCTCTCGTCAAAGAAAGAAATCTTTGACCTGTGTGTAAAAAAGAAATGGTACCTGCTGGAGCTCGCCAGCAAAGAAACCAAGCTGGAAGACGTATTCCGCGAAGTAACAAATTGAAGACCTGACCTAAAACAACTATTACGATGAAGAGTATCTGGATAATCGCAAAACGAGAATTGAACGCCTACTTCGATTCTTTGATGGCCTATATTATCATCATTCTCTTTTTGGGGCTCACGGGTGTATTTACCTGGGTCTCTCCCGGCAATGTCTTTTTCCGGGGCCAGGCCGAGCTGTCCACATTTTTCGAAGTAGTATACCTCTCGCTCATGTTTTTCATTCCAGCCATCACCATGCGCACCGTCGCTGAGGAAATTGGCTCCGGAACACTGGAACTGCTAAGCACCAAAGCGATCAGCGATTGGCAAATAGTGATTGGCAAGTACCTTTCCTGCGTGTTGCTGATCGTGATAGCGCTGGCCTGCACGCTGCCCTACTACTTCACCATAGCAAGGCTGGGCAATGCCGACCACAGCGCTATACTGGGAGGATATTTCGGGCTCATCCTTTATACATCCGCATTTACCAGCCTCGGGGTGTTTGCCAGCAGCCTCACCAACAATCAAATCGTAGCTTTGCTCATTGCTATTGCCTTCATTCTCACGTTTACCATCGTCATAGGATTTCTGGGCAGCGCCATTCCCGGGGCCATAGGAAATACGCTGTACTACCTGAGCGCACGTACCCACTACGACGCCGTATCCAGGGGCCTGATAGACTCCCGCGATATTCTTTATTTCCTGGGCCTTACCTTTTTAGGATTGCTTTTTTCACAAGCCATGCTGGCCAAACGAAACTGGAGAAACTAACCCTTAAAACCTGAGAACGATGAAGAAAACGACAGCACTCACTCACCTGATCATTATCTCGGCAATAGTGGTAGTGGTATTGATGATCTCTACGAAATTGTATTTCCGTCTCGACTTCACCGAAGACAAGCGTTATACACTAAGCAACGCCACCAAAGATGTGGTAGCCGAACTCGAAGATGTAGTAACGGTAAAGGCGTATTTTACCAAAGATCTGCCCCCTCAGCTCGTACAAGTTCGGGAGGAATTTGAAAACCTGCTCAAGGAATACGAAGTGCATGCCCGCGGAAACCTGGTATACGAGTTCATAAACCCCAATGAAAACGAAACAAAAGAACGGGAAGCCCAGGAAAAGGGGATAAATCCTATCATGGTAACACTCCAGGAAAAAGACCAGGCAAAACAAATGAGAGCATACCTGGGCGCCAGCATTCAGCTGGGCGAAAAGACGGAAATCATTCCTTTTGTGCAGCCTGGCGGTGGGGTGGAGTTTTCGCTGACGAAAGCCATCAAAAAAATTGCGGTGGAAGACAAACCCGCTGTAGCAATACTGCAGGGGCACGGAGAACCTTCGCTGGGCGCTATACCGCAACTCATGGAGCAGCTTGCTATCCTCTACAGCCCGGAAGCATACACCCTCTCCGACACGTCGGCCATTCCCGGCTACTACAAAGCCCTGGTATGGATAGACCCGCAAGACAGCGTACCGGCCACACATTTGGAAAAGATCGATGAGTACCTGACAGCTGGCGGCAGCCTTTTCCTGGCCTACAACAGCCTGGAGAACAGCCTGCAGCAGCCCTATCTGGCCGCAAAGCCCGATATCGGAATTAAAAGCTGGCTCGGCAGCAAAGGCATAAACTTGCAGGATAGCTATGTGGTAGACGCCAGCTGCTACCCGGTGAGCATACAGCAAAACTTCGGAGGCTTCACTATGCGGCAGCAGGTGCAGTTCCCGTTTATCCCCATGGTGACGACTTTTGAAGAACACCCGGTGGTAGACGGCCTGGAATCGATGGTCATGGCCTTTACTGCGCCCATTTCATACGCACCCACTGATTCGGCAATTCAGTATTTCCCCCTGGCTTTCTCGTCTGAGATGTCCGGGATACAGGTGCCGCCGGCCTATGTCGACATCCAAAAAGAATGGACAGAAGACGATTTCAGAGACCCCAATCAACTCCTCGCCATTGCCGCCGAAGGACCTCTGGCGGGAAGTGGCCACTCCAGGGTAGTATTCATTGGAAACGGACCTTTCATCACCAATGGAGAAGGACAGCAGCAACAGGCCGTAGATGAGGACAACATCAATTTTGCATCCAATGCCATCGACTGGCTGGCAGATGACACGGGGCTCATTGACTTGCGCACCA
>CAYUJK010000075.1:0-11915 GCA_964444895.1 uncultured Roseivirgaceae bacterium | reverse complement strand
CTGAAATACACATGGCCCAGGTCGCGGTATTGCATGGGATTATTGGGGAAGTTTTTCACATTTGATTGCAGCAGGCGGTAGCCTTCGTCGTACCATAGTACGATTACCGGACAGTCTTTCATCAATTGGTTTTCGGCTTCCATGAAGATGGCATTGGCATCGCCGATGTTGTCGGCATTTAGTGCGTTTTCGTACAGCTTGTCAAAGCGGCTGCTGGTGTAGCGCATGATGTTGGGGTAGGAAGCCTGACCCGTACCCTGGGGCACATCATGGCTCAGGAACACCCACAGGAAGTTTTCGGCACTGGGGTAGTCGGCTATCCAGGCGGCACGCATAAGGTCGTAGTCGCCTTTTATCCCCTTGTCGATCAGCTGGGCGAAGGGCAGCAGTTCCAGGTCGAGTTCAATATTCAGGTGGTCTTTGAGTTGTTTTTGAATTTCCATGGCCACCAGTGTATTGCGGTCGCCCTCGGCATTGTAGTAGAAGGTAAGTCTGGGAAAACCCGAACCACCAGGATAGCCTGCTTTCTTCAGGTAGTAGCGGGCGGAATCTACATTCAGCGTATAGCCTTTTACTTTTTTGATGTCGTAGTTTACAAGTACGGGTGGCGTTACCCCATGAGAGCCAGGGGCAAACCCTTCGCCATTGAGAACGAAATCCAGGATTTTTGACCGGTCGATTGCGAAGCTGAAAGCTTTCCGCACATTTTCATTTCGGAATATACCCTTTTGGTTGTTGAGCGCGATGAACTGGCTCATCATTTCCGGCGAACGCTGCAGCTCAAACTGGCTGTATTCGCCGTTAGAGCCAGGCTGAGACTCCTCAAGAATTTCGATAATGTACTCGGTAGGAAGCCGGTAAAGCATATCGAGGTTTCCTTTCTTAAATTCGAAAAGTTCCGATTTTTTGTCCTTTATAAATTGAATGCTCACGGCGTCCAGATAGGGCAATTGATTGCCAAACTTGTCTTTTTCATGGTAGTTTTCATTCTTTTTCAAAATGAGGGCTACCTCTTCTTCCACGTTGCTGATGTAGAAAGGGCCCGTGCCCACGGCTTTTATCCGCATTTCCTGGCCGTATTTTTCTTCCGCCTCGCGCGGATAGATAAAACAGGCCGGGCGGGCCAGGTGTACGATGAAAATGGAATTGGGTTTAAGGAGGTGTAGCTCTATAGTCAGCTCATCAACCACCTTTATTCCCTCTACGCCGCCCTCAGGGGCGTTTCCGTTTTTGGTGGCATTGTAGTATTCGTCGGCGCCCTTCAGGAGTCCTTTAAAGATGGAGCCAAAGCTCTGATTATTGGAGTGGTAGGTGCAGAGCCGCGTGAAACTATACTTAACATCTTCGGCAGTGAGTTTTCGTCCTTTGCCGTTGGGAAAACACTCGTCGTCGTGAAAATAGACGTTGTCTTTGAGTTTAAAAGAGTAAATGGCGCCGTTTTCCCGGGTTTCATACGATTCTACCAGGTCAGGCTTTACTTCCAACGTCTCGTCGTCAAACTGAAACAGCCCTTCGTATACCTGTGATGCTACGCGATAGGAAAAGGCGTCGGTAATATTATGGGGGAAGAGGTTTTTGATGTACTCCGATTCGTTGATCCGCAAAATGCCACCGTAGTATCGGTCGCCCTCGGCTTTCCGGAGACCTTTGGATGTTGTTTCTTCTTCTGATTTTCCACAAGAAGCCAAAAGAAGTACTAAAATAAGCGGAAAAAGCAGGCTGGATTTTTTCATAGCTATAGATCGTTATCGGGCTGTTTTTATATAAAAATCGCTTTGCGAATTGTTTCTCTTTATTTTGGAATTGTAAAAGTAAACGTTGTTCCCGATTCTCCATCGGATTCTACCTGTATTTCTCCACCGTGCTCTTCAATTATTTTCTTCACAATGGTGAGGCCGATGCCTGTGCTGTCGGTTTTGTCTTTGGACTCCAGCGTTTGGAATATCTGGAATATTTTCTCGTGATATTCGGGCTTTATACCCGGGCCATCATCCGAAACACAGAACCGGTGGCACATCGCATTTTCTGTATGAGACACTTTTATGGTTCCCTCTTTTTTGTGATGGTATTTGATGGCATTGCTCAGCAGGTTGGAGAACACCTGCTCCAGCCAGGTTTTGTTAAACCGGACCGTTGGGGTTTTTTCAGGAATTTCCAGCCTGAATGCCTCCGGTATGGCAATGGCCTCTTTTACTTCGCGAAGCACTTCGCCCACATCGACTTCCTCATTTTCAGCCTTGATACGTCCTACTCGCGAATATTCAAGAATGCCTTCGATCAGCTTCTGCATCCGTTGCACGCGATCTCGCATCAAATCCAGGTTAGCCTTGGAGTCTTCGTCAAGTTGGTCTCCAATGTCTTCTTCTATCCACAACGATAAGTTGGAAATGGCCCGCAGCGGCGCTTTTAGGTCGTGCGATACGATATAGGCAAACTGATCGAGTTCCTTATTAATTTTTTCGAGGTTTTGAGCGCTATCTCGCAGCTCCATCTCCGCTTTTTTCCTGTCAGTAATGTCGATGCAGGTGAAAAGGTAGCCGTTTATTTCGTTGAGATTATCTTTCAACGTGGTAATGGTTACCGAGCAAATAACCGGTGGGCCGCCAGGTGTTTCATTGGTCCATTCCTGTTCGTCAGAAGCCTGGTTTTGCAGCCGGGCCACAAATACTTCAAAATCCGTCGCCAGGGTTTTATTGAGCTCCGCCTGAATTTCTTGCCGTTTTTTGTCGATGTGTTCCTGAGGATAGAGTTCTGGCAGGCGCCTGGTGCCGATTACCTCACTGGCCTGGAGCCCAAATATTTTCTCGGCGCCTTTATTGAATGTCTTTATTATTCCTGAGAAATCGGTGGTAATGATGGCGAAGTTGGCGCTTTTGAGGATGGCGCTTTGGAAGATATTGGACTTTACCAGTTGGTTTGCCAGGTTTTCACGATCGGTTTCGTCGCGAATCACCACAGCCCTGATGTTCTTGTTGTCGCGGCTTGCGTTTTTCACGATTACCGTGGCCGGAAAGGTAGAAGAGTCTTTGCGTACACACAGCGTGCTGATGTGTTTGTCTTGCGCGGTAGTGTCGGCATTCACAATTTCCCGGTATATTTTTGGGAAAAAATGCAGGAGACTCATCCCCGTGACTTCCGAGGGTTCGTATCCGAAGGCCAGCGGAAAATTGTGGTTGCAGGCCAGGATTTTCCCATTCTCGTACACGGCAATGCTTTCGGAGGTTAGCTCCGCAAACGCGTAGCGAGCTTCTGCATGTCCGGTAGTAGATGGGTTCTTCATTGTTATGTTTTTTTGCCTGTTACTCATAAATTCGCTCAGGCAATCTTTGGTAAGTACAATTCATCGACATAATACGCAATTAAAACGAACCATTTGGGTGTTTTCGTCCAATTATCCCTTTTCGGAGGTTTTGATTTCGATCATGTTAAAAGGCAGATCCAAAATCTCGCTGTAGTTTTCCCCATCCTGAATCATCTGCTCATCATTTTTTATGAAATGCCAGTTTACCTCCACTTCAAATCCGTTTTTTCGGATGAGCGCAAACTTTTCTAACAGCTGCAGCAGGCATTTGGCCGAGCTGGTATTGAAATATTTGAGCTGAAAGTCTACCTGGGTTTTTGATTTGGGGTCTTCGGCGTATTTATCGAGGTATTCGAAAATCGGCAGATAGAACTCCAGGGCATATTCTGCACAAGACATGCCCTTCATTTCGAAAGTGCCTTTTTCGATATCGAAGTTGACTTCTGGTGTTTTTGGGGTCGATTCTAGAACTAAATTTGACATCGTCCGGCCTATTTTACATTTACACTTAAAGAATAAAAAGAGAAGGTTTCGTCGATTGGGAAAAACGAATACAGCAATTTACTGCTACTTTTGCGGGCAATATCGATGAGACCCAGCCCGCCGCCTCCTTTTTCGCTAAAATTTTTGTTGGTAAGCACCGTGTTATACAGGTCTTTAAGGCTTTCCGGCGACCGGTGATTGTTCACTTCGTCCAGTATGCCTTTTAGCTTGTCAATTTTCGAATTGCTAATAAAATTGCCCGTGGTGATCTTGTAAATCTCGTCGACCTTTTCAATCGAAAAATATACGCTGGATGTATCAAATTTGCACTTATGCCGCTCTTCTTCTTTGTGAATACACAGGTTTTGAGAACATTCTAACAGTACGCTAAATACCCGCTTTTTTACGTTTATGTCGGTTTCGATCTCTTCAAGTCTTTTCAAGATAATGGACACAAAGGAGTCTATTATATCAAAAGAAATACCTCCTTTGTATATAAATTTAATATTTGATGGAACCATATCCTGGTATGTATCTATAATATCTTCCATTAAAGTTAGCCTAGTTGAACCATGTTAAACGGCAGCTTCAGCAACGTGCTATAGTTCTCTCCATCCTGGATCATTTGTTCATCATTAGGTTCGTAATACCAGTTGACAGCAAACGCATGCCCATTTGACCTCACTTCATTGAATTTCTGTAAAATAGACAGTATGCTTTTCGCGGAACTGGTATTGAAGTATTTGAACTTGATATTAAGTTCGGTGTGCCCGTTTGGAGTTTTTATGTATTCCGATACCCATTCCAACACGGGCTTGTAAAATTCCTTGCCATACTCGGGGTAAGACATTCCCTCGAGATCAAATACACCGGACGCCGGATCGAAGTGGATCTTGGGCGTTTTTATTGTGGCCGGTATGATTAGTGGCTCCATTATTTAACGTTTTTTTGAGAAAATTGCCTCGCCGGTGGCGCTGGTAATGACAGTGCGCCGAAAATTAATGTCAAAATATAGAATATAATTTAGTCTTAATTTTGAAAATAAGACAAACCCCGTACAATATTCTGTCAAGGAACACTGCCTTTCGACTAAATAGTCAGTCGTTTTTCATGAGGGGCACAAGGTGTAGGCCTGCTGAATGGCCGCTATGTTCGGCTTGCAGTTAGTTTAACTCCAGGTATACAGGGCAGTGGTCCGAATGGATTACCTGGTCAAAAATATCAGCATTTTGCAGGCGCGGCGCCAGGGGGCTGCTGGCCATCAGGTAGTCGATGCGCCAGCCCAGGTTTCGGGAGCGACTGCCTGCGCGATAGCTCCACCATGAGTAGCGGTGAGGGTCTTCGCAAAAGTGCCGGAAAGTGTCGATGAACCCCGCATCGAGGAATTGAGTGAGCCACTCTCTTTCTTCGGGAAGAAAGCCGGAGGAATTTTTATTGGCTACCGGATTGTGAATATCAATAGGCCGGTGGCAGATATTGAAGTCGCCGCCGATTACGAGGTTGGGGATTTGTTCTCTTAACTTCTGAACATATTCGTGAAAATAGGCCAGCCAGGTCATTTTGAAATCCTGCCTGATACCCCCCGTAGTTCCTGAGGGCACATAAACGTTCATGACAGAAAAATTGTCGAAGTCCAGGCGAATCACCCTGCCCTCTTCATCGGATTCCCGGTGGCCTGTGCCGATTTCCACATGGCGGGGTTTTATCCTGGTAAGAACGGCTACGCCGCTGTATCCTTTTTTGCGCGCACTGCACCAGTATACATGATAGCCCATTTCGGAAAAGAGCAGTGGGTTTATCTGATCGTAATTTGCCTTTACTTCCTGAAGGCATACGATGTCAAATGTGTTTTCTCCTATCCAGTCCAGCAACCCTTTGCTCATTGCGGAGCGGATTCCGTTTACGTTGTACGAAGTGATTTTCATCAAAGCCCTATTTCATTTTCAAAATACTCCATTACGTGCATCTTCAGCAGCCTTTCCTGTTCCAGAATATCGAAATGAGGGAGTTTCTTTACCAGTTTCCAGTGCGGCCAGCCCTCTTCATCTATGCCTTCCAGCTCGTAGTATCCCGAGAGGCTCAGCACCTTGCAGATGGCGATGTGCATGAGATCTTGCTTCTGTTCTTTCGTGAAATTTTTGTGACCTTTGCCCAGCTCCTGTACGCCAATGAGAAACAAGACGCTGTTGAGATCGGAGGGCTTTTTTCCAATGTTTGATGACAATTTATTGAGAAGTTCATTCCACTTTATATCAAATTCAAGGTCTTTCTTAAACATTATCGCTATTTTTTGGGGTCAAATATAGCAAGATATGTTCCTTCGCCAGAAATTATCCGGTGCATTACGGAGTTTTTTAGCGCTTGTGTATCCGAATTTGTGTTTTGGATGCGATGAGCTGCTCGACGAGGGTGAGCAGCTGATTTGCACGCGCTGTAGAATGGACCTCCCTGTGATCACCAACCCGGAAACGTTGGAAAGAATCCACGAAAAGCTTGCCGATATAGATCCCGGTTTTGTGCGCGCTTTTCTGTACTTCGAAAAGGGCAATATCACGCAGCGGCTTCTTCATGCCTTCAAATATGAAGGCTACGAACGGCTGGGTCGCGCCTTGGGCCAGTGGTATGGCGAGGCCCTGAAAAAGGACGCCGGAGTTAGCAACGTAGATGTGGTGGTGCCGGTACCGCTGCATGTGATGAAAAAGATGAAAAGAGGTTTTAACCAGAGTAATATACTCGCTCACGAAATTGCTGATACCCTGGCATTGCCCTGCAGGCCGGGAATGATAAAGCGGGTGACAACCACCGAGAGCCAAACGAGGAAATCCAGGTTTAGCCGGATGATGAACGTAAAGCAAATATTCCGGATAAGTGATGCCCGCGGACTGGAAAATGCCCATGTGCTGCTGGTAGATGATGTGGTGACGACAGGGTCTACCCTGGCGGCATGTGCAGCGGTACTGAAACGTGCGGGAGCCAGGAAGGTGAGCGTGGCGGCCCTGGCAGCAGCTAAATAAAAAAAGCCCGAAGACAGACATCTTCGGGCTCATTCGTTTATTAAAACAGGTTAATCTTTATTTGTTGCTTCCTGCTCTGATCATGGCGCATCTGAAGCCAACAAAAGAAGTGGCGGAGTCTTGGTCAAGGTATCTCCTTGTTCCCGGCGACAGCCAATAGGCTACGTCTTTCCAGCTTCCTCCTTTGTATACGCGGGCTCTGTCAGAGATCAGTGAGTTGTAGTTGGCAAAATCGTATCTCGACTGCGGGTCATCAATATTAGGATCGTAGTCAGGGGCTTCTATTCTGTTTCGCATATCGTCGATGTTTCTCCTTACCGGGTTCAGGTCGTCCATATCGTGGTACGAAAGCGGCCGATACACGTCAAATACCCACTCGTTTACGTTTCCTGACATATTGTACAAGCCAAAGTCGTTTGGCGGGTAGTCGTAGATATAAGTAGTGATCATGGCGCCGTCGTTTAGCTTGCCGGCAATACCTGCATAGTCACCACGGCCTCTCTTGAAGTTAGCCAGGAAAGTTCCCATTTCTTTTCCATACGGATTACGGGTGGCGTGTCCATCCCAGGGATAAAGTCGTTTGTGGGTCTGGTTTTCGTCCAGCCATTGGGTACCGATGAGTGCCTGGGCTGCGTATTCCCATTCTGCTTCGCTGGGCAACCTGTAGTCAGGCAGCACCACACCCGATTCGAGCGGTATCCTGCCGCCGGCACTTTCGGCGGGCAGTTCTATACCAGCCTGGTCAGCCAGTCGGGCATTTACGAAGGCAGTTCTCCATCCGCAGTAGTCGACAGCCTGCTTCCATGAAACGCCTACTACCGGGAAATACCTGAATCCCGGGTACCGTAAATAGTGGTCTACATAAGGGTCGTTATATGCGAGGTCCCTGGCCCATACGGTAGTATCAGGCAGGGCTGACTCATAAAATACCCTTGACGAATCCAGCTGTACGTAGTAGAGATACTCCAGCCAGTGGATGTTGGCCACCTCGGTTTCGTCCATGTAAAACGACGCCACGGTTACCGTACGCTCTACGTTGTCGCGGGTATTAAAAATATCTTCTTCCATAGAGCCCAGTACCGTTCTACCGCCTTCTACGAAGACGAGATTCGGGCCATCGGGCTGTCCCCGGAAGTCCATCACCTGGAAGCCTTCGTCCGAGTTGTACTCCATACCGGTGGCGGTGCTTATTCTACCGGGATTGTCGGCAGTGGGGTGTTTACCCGACTTGCAACCCTGAAATACCAGGAAGCCCAAGGCGGATAGTGTGAGTGCATAGTTCACAAACTTTTTCATAACCTGTTCAATTTAGCAAAACAATAGTGTCTTTATTAAATAGTATGTTTCGAATTTAACACAAATCAAACCCTAATATCTCAATTAAATCCTAAAAAATGAATAAAAAGTTAAAATTTTCAGGGTCAATAGAAATTCGACCTTAATATTAGAGCAATACCTATAACTATAAAATTGAAATTTTTGAAAATTATTGCATCCGTAATTATTCAGTTTCAAGGAGCTTCGCAAATAGATCTTTTGCCTGATCGAGGGTTTGGACATTATTTTGAATAAAGATGAGTCTGTTTTTTGTTTCTTTCAATTGGCAGTGTTTAGGATTTTTCTGCAGGAAGGAAAGGATGTTGCCAAACGTTTCTGAATTGAAAAATTCCGAATTGTCAGGTGAGATGAAATAGCCCTTTACGGTGGAATTTTTCAACAAAACCTTTTCAAACCCAAGCTTTTCGGCTTTCCAACGAATTTTTACAATTTCGATCAGGTCTTCCATTTGGGGGGGCATTTTGCCAAAGCGATCTTGTACTTCGCGGGTGAACCCTTCCAGTGATTCCTCGTCGTCGATGTTGTCAAGGGTATTGTACAGTTGTAGCCTTTCGCTGATGTTGGCCACGTACGTTTCGGGAATTAATACTTCAAAATCTGTTTCAATATTACAATCGCTCACCAGTTTTTTCGCATTCACCTGTAGCTCTTTGGTAAACAAATCTTTGAATTCTGTCTCCTTCAGCTCTTGTACGGCCTCATCGAGTATCTTGTGGTAGGTGTCAAATCCCAGGTCGTTGATAAAGCCGCTTTGTTCGGCCCCGAGAAGATTACCCGCACCCCGGATGTCGAGGTCGCGCATGGCGACTTTGAAGCCGTCGCCCAGGTCGGAAAACTCTTCCAATGTGCGGAGCCTTCTGATCGATTCGCCCGAGAGACCTATGCTCTTGGGCGCCAGCAGGTAGCAAAAGGCTTTTTTGTTGGAACGCCCCACCCGGCCCCGCATTTGGTGGAGATCCGACAGCCCGAAGGTGTGGGCCTGGTTTATGATAATGGTGTTGGCATTCGGGATATCCAGCCCCGATTCGATAATATTGGTAGAGATCAACACGTCATACTCCCCCTCTATAAATCGCATCATCACTTTTTCCAGTCGGCTGCCTTCCATTTGGCCGTGGGCTACGCCTACTTTGGCGTTGGGTACTAATTTCAGAACAATATTGGCGATTTCTTCGATATCCTTCACCCTGTTGTGCACGAAGAATACCTGTCCCCCGCGGCGAACCTCAAAGCTGATGGCGTCGCGAATGACCTCTTCATTGAATGTGTGTATTTCGGTAGTAACAGGCTGACGGTTGGGCGGCGGAGTGGAGATCACGCTAAGGTCTCTGGCTCCCATGAGGGAAAAATGTAAGGTACGCGGGATAGGCGTAGCCGTGAGGGTGAGAACGTCCACATTAAAACTGATCTCTTTTAGTTTGTCCTTTACCCGCACGCCGAATTTCTGTTCCTCGTCAATCACCAGCAGCCCCAGGTCTTTAAATTGAACCTCTTTGCCTACCAGCTTGTGCGTGCCGATGATGATATCCAGCTCACCCATTTTTATTTTGGAGGTGATTTTTTTTGCATCGGCTGTGGTGCGAAAGCGGTTCAAATAGTCAATTCGTAGCGAAAAGTCCTTCAGCCGCTCCCTGAATGTGCGGTAGTGCTGCATGGCTAATATGGTGGTGGGCACCAGCACGGCCACCTGCTTACCATCTGTTACGGCTTTGAAGGCAGCCCTGATGGCCACTTCTGTTTTTCCAAACCCCACATCGCCGCACACGAGCCGGTCCATGGGATGCGGAATTTCCATGTCGGCCTTTACATCTTCGGTAGCCTTGGCCTGGTCAGGAGTGTCTTCATAGATAAATGAACTCTCGAGCTCTGCTTGCAGGAAGCTGTCGCGCGAAAAGGCAAATCCAGGCGCAGACTTTCGCTTGGCATAGAGCGCTATCAGGTCTTTGGCAATGTCTTTTACCTTCTTCTTGGTCGCTTTTTTCTTGTTTTCCCACTCTTGCGAACCCAGCTTGCTGATATTGGGGGGTACACCCTCCCGGCCAGAAAATTTTGAAATTTTGTGTAGCGATTGTACGCTGATGTATAGCAGGTCGTCGTCCTTATACACTATGCGCAAGGCTTCCTGCATACTTCCGTTCACGTCTATTTTTTCCAACCCGGCAAACCGCCCGATGCCGTAGTCGATGTGCGTAACATAATCGCCGGGGTTTAGCGACTTCAGCTCCTTGAGCGTAAGGGCTTTTGATTTGCTGTATTTTGTTTTGGCCTTGTACCGGTGAAAGCGCTCAAACAACTGATGATCGGTGTAGCAGGCAATTTTAAGGTCTTCGTCCACGTAGCCGCCCCTTAGGCTCAGGTTCATTTCATGGATTTTCAGGCCGGGGTCGATTTCAGCGAAGATCGTTTGAAGCTTGTTGAGCTGCTGTTGCGACTCTGACACAAAAATGTTCGTCAATTCTTTTTCCTGGTTTTCCTCCAGGTTTTGTGCCAGCAATTCAAAGTTTTTGTTGAAGGAAGGCTGGGGTTTTGACCGAAAAGAATACGACTGTACATCTTTGAAGTGAAAGCGATTGCCAAATTCTATGATGGCGATAGGCTCGATAGACCTTGACAAACTTTCAGGGGTATCGAACAGCTCCCGGGGTTCCAGGATCACCCGTGTATTGCCGGTTTGCCGCAGCGTCTGGCTGAAGTCGCGGCTGGCGGCTTCAAATTGTTTTTCTACGATGTCGAGCATCAGCTCGTAGTCTTTTACCCACAGCTTTGTGCTTTTGGGAAGAAATTCAAAGATGGATTGCCGGTCTTCTTCCCATAGCTGTGTTTGCAGGTTGGGGATGATATCCACCTGTTTTAGCTTGGCTACGGAAAGCTGCGAATCGGGATCGAACGTGCGAATGCTGTCCACTTCATTGCCGAAGAGTTCTATGCGGTACGGCAGTTCATTGCCAAACGAAAAAATGTCTACGATGCCTCCGCGGATCGCAAACTGCCCCGCTTCGAACACAAAGTCTGTTTTTTCGAAGTGATAATGAATGAGAAATTCGGTGAGAAAGTCAAGGTCAAGCTCGTCGTTGAGCTTTATCACAAACGAATTTTTGACGAGCGATTTTTTGTGTATTACTTTTTCCGACAGCGCTTCGGGGTAGCTTACAATCAGCTTGGCAGCGTTGCTTTTCTGGCTAACAGCCCCGAGGACTTCTGTTCGCAAAAGAATGTTGGCATTTTCCGTTTCTTCGAAGTTGTACGGCTTTTTGTAGGAGGCAGGAAAGAAAAGGACGTTGTCTTCCCCGGCCAGGCTTTGCAGATCGTTAAAAAAATATGCTGCTTCTTCCCTATTTTGCAAAACAAAAAAGCACGACTGATGATTTAAGGAATATATGGCGGAAGCAACTACTGCGTCAAGGCTGCCCGAGAGAGATTTCAGTTGTACCCTGCTGTTTTCATTGGGCTTAATGAGCTCGGCCAATGATCGCATGGCGCCGTCATTCGTATACAGTTTTAGAAATTCTGCTGTTTTCAAATGTCTCGGTATTAATAGAAGGCGACAAAATTAATAAATAGATAGGCAGAAGCGGTCTTTTGAACGTTTATTTAATAGCGATTTTTATTTGGAAATCAGTTATCTTAGGCAATTCGGGAAATACGGTTAATATGTCGGGAAAAAAGGCAACGTACGAGAAGAAAGGGTACTATTTCAGTGGAATAGAAAAACTGCATCCCTACCAAAGCTTGTTGTATCTGTTCAACTTCGTCAGCGCTATTACCATGGTGTTTCTGGT
>CAYUJK010000074.1:9780-11990 GCA_964444895.1 uncultured Roseivirgaceae bacterium | reverse complement strand
TATTTACCATAAGCTTCGGCGTTGGTTTAATTCTTACGTTAAAGTCTTATGATAATACTGATGCTTATTTGACATTATCTCTATTGCATAGTAAATTGGAAGTCTATCTAAATACACGGCTGTGATAAAAAATAACATTAAAATACCCTGCGCGTATTGTCAAAATCTCGGCGAGTCGGCGTTCAGTGATCTATCGCGTGAAGAGCTTGATCAGCTCACACAAACCAAAACCTGCATCCGCTACAAGAAGGGCCAAACGCTTTTTTACGAAGGCACACGACCACTGGGCATATTTTGTATCAATACGGGGAAAGTAAAAGTTTTCAAAATCAGCTCTGACGGCAAAGAGCAAATCCTCTACCTGGCCAAAGCCGGCGACTACCTGGGCTACCGCGCGCTCATCAGCGAGGAGTTTTATAACGCCTCGGCGACGGTGCTGGAAGAGGGCGCCATCTGCTACATTCCCAAGTCCAGTTTCATCAAGATTTTCAACTCCAATCCCGGCTTTTTCAAAAAGGTAGTAAGCAAGCTTTGCACTGATCTGAACGTGATGGAAGAAAAGCTGGTGTCCATAGCACAAAAATCGGTACGCGAACGCCTGGCCGCTACGCTGCTCATGCTTAAAGAAACGTACGGAATGGAAGGCGAAAACAGCCAACTTATAGACATCGCGTTATCACGCGAAGACCTGGCCAATATCATAGGTACAGCCACAGAAACCGTGATTCGCCTGCTGTCGGAATTCAAAAACCAGAAGATCATTTCGCTGGAAGGCAAGAAAATAAAGGTGCTAAATGCCCAGGAACTGGTACGCGAGGCCGACTTTTACGGCAGGTAAAAATCCCGCAATATATTGATAATTATCATAAGATAAGTTGATTCCGGTCATTTTCTGATTAGGTAGGATTACCCAATTTTGTTACATTACCTATTCCATTTAAAAGGTAATGCAAAATGAAAAAAATCTTAGTACCCACCGACTTCTCAGAACAATCTGATTATGCTATGGACCTGGCCTGCCAGATAGCCCGCAGGGCTGGCGCCCAGGTTTCTGTGCTGCATTTGGTAGATATGTCCGGCTTTATCGATTACGCCGCCATCGGCAACTCCTACTCTATGCTTGGCGCTACGGCAGGCATAGCCTTTGACGAAAAGGTGCTGAAGAGCCTCCAGGAAAGCGCCGAAGAGAAGATGGACGAATTCGTGGGCCGGTTTTCCAAGAAGAATGTGGACATCACCCATAAAATTGAGTTCGGGAATGCTTTTCAGAATATCACACAGGAAATAAAGGACACCCAGGTAAACCTCACCGTTATGGGATCGCGCGGGGCCAGCGGCATCGAAGAGTTCCTGGTGGGCTCCAATACCGAAAAAGTGGTGCGCCATGCAAACTGCCCGGTGATCACGGTGAAGTCAAAAGTCGATTTTGACAAAATTAAAGACATCGTGTATGCCTCAAAATTCACGCACGACGAGACTAATGTAATCAGTGAGCTCAAAAAAATACTGGACATCACCAATGCCCGGCTTCACCTGGTGAGGGTGGTGACACCCAATGCCTTTGAGAGCTCCAGGAACATTAAGTCGATTATCTCGAAATATGCAGAAAAACACGCCCTTGAGAACTATACCATCAACATCTACAATGAAATCGTAGAAGAAGACGGTATCATCTATTTTGCAAGGGATATCGAAGCCGATATGATCGCGCTGAGCACTCACGGACGCTCGGGTCTTATGCACCTGCTGAGCGGATCCATCGCCGAAGATGTAGTTAACCATGCCCGGCGCCCGGTGTGGACGTTCCGGTTAAAACATTAGCAAAAACTTTTTAAAAAGATGGCCAAGATTCTCGTAGCACTCAACAACAACACTGCCTTCAACAGCAACTTGTTTAAAGTAGTGGATTCTCTTTTCAAAAACATCGATGAAGAGCTTTTTGTAGGCCTCCTTTTACAGGGTATTTCGTATAAAGAAAACATTGCCAGCTACCTGGAAGACACTTCGCTTGGCAATCTTCTTCCGGAGAAAAAAGTGGGGCACGCCTGGAGTGAGGCCGACACCCAAAAGGCGGAAGTGATCTCGCTGTTTGAAGAAAAAGCTCAAAACAGAAACCTCAAATACACTATTTGTGATGACTTTGAAGTAACGGGGTACGACATCGTGCAGCAGAGCATTTACGCAGATTTGCTCATCCTCAGCTACAGCAT
>CAYUJK010000074.1:0-9680 GCA_964444895.1 uncultured Roseivirgaceae bacterium | reverse complement strand
GTGCAGCTCATGGAAGGAACCGGCATCTCTGAAGAAATAAGCGCCTTTGCCGAAAGTGTAGACAATCCGCTCATCGTGATGGGCGCCTATGGGCGATCGCACATCTCCAACTTGTTTCTGCCTAGTGTAGCCAAAAATATCCTTAAAAAATCGCGGTTCCCCATTTTTATCGCTCATAAATAGCGCCCCCGGCACAAACCGAGTCGATATTGGCTTTCGGGAAGACAATTGTAACTTATTCGCTATGAGCTATTTACTCTAATGAACTAAATAGCTACCTTTGGCGATTGAACAACGCCAACTGATGAAACGAGTTCTACATCTCTTCTCTATCCTTACTCTTTCATGTCTTCTGTGCCCGGCTTTTTCGCAAATCTCTATGCTCGATAGCCTCGACACCGCCCTGGCTGTCACCACCGATGACACGGCCAAGGCCAACCTCCTGATCCGAATAGCCTTCGAGACCGGACTTAACGACAATCCCGCAGCCCTGGTAAAAGCCCGGCAGGCACTCCACTTCGCGGGGCAAATCGGCTATGAGCGCGGTGTGGTAGATGCTAAAAAAATTCTGGGGCGCCTGCACTATGAAAAAGGTGCGCTGGACTCCGCCATGATCTACTATTCGGATGTGCTCCCCGAATACCAAAAAAGAGGCGATCAAATAGCGCTGGCTAATATGTACCGGGACATTGCCCAGGTGCACCTCGAACTCCGGCAGTTTGCCGATGCCGAAAAATACTACCGGCAGTCAGCTGATATAGCCCGGCAATCTCAAGAACCTAAATTGATGGGCAACGCCCACAACAGCATCGGCATTCTGTACCTCACGCGCGGCTTCTCTGGCGATGAAGAAGACTCCCTGGCATCAAAGGAATACCTGGCCAAGGCAGCGCCGTATTTTGAAGAGGCGATAGAATACTTTACCGAAGCCGGATACGATCGCGGCATTGCCCTGGCGTATGGCAACCTGGGCATCCTGTCGTACAATCTTTCCGACTACCGCAAGGCCCTGGATTTTGGCTACAAAGCCCTGGATAAGTTCACTGAAATGGACGAAAAGATTTACCAGTCCATTTCCTACATCCGCATTGCCGAGGCCTATGTGAAACTGAAAAGGCTGAATGAAGCACAGGAGGCCACGGAAAAAGCCCTGGCCATAGGAAAGGAAACCAACAACCACTACGATCTGAAAGACTCCTACTTTATTCTTTCCAATATCATGAAGGAAAAAGAACGCTATGCCGAAGCGTTGGAATACTATCAGCTTTTCACCGAATACCACAACAAGATTGTAAACGAAGAAAGCCAGAGCAAAATAAATGAACTGGAACAAGCCTACAGGGCTAATGAGAGAGAGCTGGAAATTGAAAACCTAAGCCGGGAAAAAGAGCTCCAGCGCATCCGCATCAACAGGCAACGCATTATGATGCTCCTCTCGGCGGTCACACTGCTTTCACTCGGCGGCATCAGCTTTTTGTTGTACCGGTCAAACCGCCACAAAACGCGTACGAACGAACTCCTCATTCGCAAGAATGAAGAAATCCAGAAAAAAAACGAGTTGCTGGCATCGCAGAATCAAAAGATCGTAGAGCAAAACAACGAGATAAACCAAAAAAGCATAAAGCTGCAGGAGTTGTATGAAGAACACCGCAACCTGATGCTAATGGTAGCCCACGACCTGCAATCACCTTTCAACAAAATCAAGGGCCTCGCCAATATCCTGAGCCTTGCCGGCACATTGAATAAAGAGCAGGACGAGATCATCAGCAAAATTGACCAGGTGTCGGAAACCGGCCGGCAGCTGATCTCAGACATCACCAGCGTTTCTTACTTCGAAAGTGAAGAACTCAACGCCCGGCTAAAGGCCTTCAGGCTCAACTACCTGCTTCGGAAGATACAGCAGGAACATGAAAGCTATGCCAACAAGAAAAACATTCAATTGGTACTAAAAGAGCTGGAAGACGACCTCGTGATTGAAACTGACCGGGATTTCTTTACGCGCATCATGGACAACCTGATCTCCAATGCCATAAAGTATTCTCCCGCCAACAAAAAAGTTTACATAAATCCCCGAATCGAAAACCACCATTACCTGATTGAGGTGCGTGATGAAGGGCCTGGTATCAGCGATGACGACAAAGAGAAATTATTCAAAAAGTTTCAAAGATTAAGCGCCCGCCCCACCGGCGGAGAAAATTCTACAGGGCTGGGTCTTAGCATCGTAAAAACACTTGTAAACAAGCTCAACGGCGACATAAAAGTAGAAAGCCGCCTCGGAGAAGGCAGCTCTTTCGTGGTGCTGTTCCCGGCAAAAAACGGACACAAGCCCCCGGAGATGGATATGTTTTACCAGTGAGTCATACGAGTTTAGAGATATGGCCGGTTGCGATCAAATGATGAAAAATTCCCCACCGCATCCTCAAAAAACCGGCGAAAGTCTTCCTGCATATCGCGGTAGTGGAGCTGCAAATCGTGAATGGCCTCGTCCAGTTGGTTTTCGCGCTTGATCCTCCGGGACATCCCTTCTAGCGTCCGCGATATTCCCGACAACTCTTCGTACCGCTTAAGCCAGTTGTCGCGTTTCATGTAGGTAAACAAATGCCGGGAATGGGCAGGCAGGTACTGAAGATTTTTGTCGATGATTGCATAGCGGCTTTGGGCGTAGGTTTCCAGGTTCTTTCCCTTTATTTTTTCAAAATCAACGGCCAGGTAGTGGTCATAAAAAATATCGATGATCACGCCTGAAAAATGGTGGTATTTCTCGCTGATGCGCTTTTTACTCTTTTTGAAATCGGGATGACTATCGGTGTAGAAATCTATCTCGCGGTGCATGAGAATGCCCCTGGCTATGGACTCCGGATACTCCTGGTAGGCCTTGCCTTTCACAAAGTCCGCTATGAAATTGCCGATCAACAGTCCCTCGTCTTCTCCCGCCAACACAAAATGTCCTAAAAAGTTCATCTTCTTTTCTTTCCTTTATTTTACCTAAAACTAATAATCTTCAAAAAAGATATCTCGCAGCGCTTACATTCACCGCCACTTTGGGATATAATAGCACTGAAACACAGGACTATACAGCGAGCTACCACCCTGACCCCAACTCCGCCTGTTTCATTTTTGTGCCAAGGTACCACTACTTCCTGGCAAAAAAGTTAAAAGAAAATAGTATGTGAGTAAACCCTTTGACAACTACGTGTGTCTAAGGAAAAAAACAATAGCCGGTATGAGATTCATATTATTACTGCTGCCCATTTTTATCTTTTTTTCGTTTAAGGACAACCAGGTAATGCCTCCCGTACAGTACGTCCCTCAGATGCAAGAGAGCTACGCGCCCCCATTTGAAGTATTTCCGAATCCGGTAAATCACACTCTGACGCTACAGAGCACTTCTTTCAAAGATATAGAAGTGGAGCTCAACATTTACAATGTATCGGGTAAATTGGTGTATACACAAAAGTCGATTTCGTTTGACGAAAACAACAAAGTTTTGCTGAACCTGAGCCAGCTTACCTCCGGACTTTACTTTGTACAGCTTCGCAAAGACAACTATTCAGCCACAAAAAAAATCGTGAAAGCTTAGAATTTCATTAATTTGGGGCCTTAATCCCAATTGATGATCACCGGCGATCCCTTCGAAGAAATCCTGGCTTTTGTATACCTGCACCAAGAGGGCGACGAGCGAAATGTATGCCTGATTTCAGCAAACGACATTACCCTGATCCGCCGGGGCAAAAAAAAAGTAGTCCGGCTTAAAGATGTGCGACAGCTATCCTTCAGCAAAAAAGTATTGCTGCTTCCTATTGTGCTGGGTGGGGTGTTTGGCCCTTTTTTCTTAATAGCGATATTGGCAGGCTACTTTTTACCTGCGGCAAACCTGTTGGGATTTTTGATTTCCATTTTTCTTTTTTACTATGGCCTTAGCGGCAAGGAAGGTCTGAAAGTCGAGACCATCAATGATGTTCTTGAGGTATTTCTACCTCGAATTAGCGAAAACCTCAAATCTTTTGTCAATTTTGCCAATCACCTGGTGCATCAGTCTCAGCTTCAGCAAGAGGCCTTTTCCTTTTTTATTCCTATATCAGAGAAAGAAAAAGAAGCGTATGAACGGGAACAGAAATGGACTTCAGCTCCCGAGGGTGTGTTCGGATACACGTCTGACGAACGGAGAAACAAACGTATGGCGCCAGGCGAATATTTTTTGGAAATAGATGCCCGCAAGGAAAACATTAGAATTAAATTTGAAAACGACCACAATGGAAAGCTGCGCCCTAAACTACAGGGCGAAGCCATAAACGCCAAAATTCACAAGACAGGCAATTAGGGCGGAAATATTGAAACAATGGTGAAAAATAGCTTTTTTTGCTGTGGGATCAGATGAATGAAAAAAGAAAGTAAAACCAGATCGCTGATAAGCCTCAAAAGGCCACTTATCAAAGTCGATACGAAACGAAAGTACGACTTTATCCTGCCCGAGGCGGGCGACTGGCCGGTGGTGCAGCTGTCCAGGGAGCGGAAAAAGTTTATTGAGGAAGTGTGCGAAGAAAGCTTTCGGCGGATAAAATCCCTGAAAAACAGCCCCGCAGCACTCATAGAGGAACTCGAAACCACCCGGTACAGGGAGCAGCTGCGCTACAAAACGAATTCCTGGAAAATAGACCCCGAAGACGAGGAGATTTTTTGGGAACGAGTGAAGCAGAAGCTTCTGGAAATCGGAAACAAGCCAAAAGCCGCTGAAAACGCCGACGAACTGCTGTACGACATCGTGGCCCGCTACGCCAATGAGATTGCCGGCAACTTTAAGCCCTCACACTACAAGCTGGCCCGGAAAATCGCCAATTTTGGCTTTGCCCGCATGCTCAACGCCGCCAAGCTAAAAGGCTGGAATGCTTTCTTTAAAGACGAATATACCCTGCAAGACAAAATCCAGATCATCGGCGAAGTAGAGCACCTTCGCAAGCTGGCAAGAATCGGCACCATTGTGATGGTGCCTACGCACTTCAGCAACCTGGACTCCATCACGCTGGGGTGGGCCATTAATGAACTCGGCCTGCCACCGTTCATCTACGGCGCCGGGCTCAACCTGTTCAATATCAACCTCTTTTCCTACTTCATGAACAGTCTTGGCGCCTACAAAGTGGACCGGAGAAAAAAGAACCTTATCTACCTGGAAACACTGCGGGCCTACAGTAAGATGGCCATTCAACGCGGCTGTCATAGCCTGTTCTTTCCGGGCGGAACGCGGTCGCGCACGGGAAAGATCGAAAGCCGCCTGAAGCTCGGCTTGCTGGGGACCGCCATCGAGGCGCAACGCTCCAACTACCTGCTGGACAACCAGGAAAACGGCCGCGAAAACAAAATCTTTGTGGTGCCCGTGGTGATCAACTACAACTTTGTGCTGGAAGCTCCCAGCCTTATCAACGGCTACCTGGAGCGCAGCGGACAGGAGCGCTACTACGTAGAAAATGACGAATTCAGCACCTCCTCGCGCATCCTTTCTTTCCTGCTGAAATTCTTCACCAAAGGATCGAACATTTCCCTTTCTTTTGGCCAATGCATGGACTTGTTTGGCAACTATGTGGACGACGACGGCAAAAGCATTGACATCCACGGAAACCATATCAATACGCGCGACTATTTCCTGTTTCAAGGCAAAATCACCTTCGACCCGCAGCGCGAAGAACAGTACACGCGCATGTTGGCCGAAAGAATTGTGAAAGAATACCACAGGATAAACCAGGTACTGCCCGGTCACCTGGCGCCGTTTGTGGCCTTTCAGCTATGGCGAAAAAAACACCTCAAAATGGACCTCTTCGGCTTCCTGAGACTCCCGGTAGAAGAGTTGGAAATCGAATATGCGGAGTACAAACACGCTTTCAAAAAGCTAAGGGACAAAATCTACCAGCTCTACAACAAAAACAAGATAGACATAAGCCCCTCCCTCACCGGCGACCTTGACAAAGTAATCGCCGAAGGCATAGAAAACGTGGGCATGTACCACACCAAAAGGCCGTTAATCAGGAAGAAAAACGGGAACATCGCCACACAAGACCTCAGCACGTTGTATTATTATCAAAACCGGATGGAAGGATATGAGCTCGAAAAATACTTATAGCAAGCCTGTAGCGGTGGTCGGTGCCGGCAGTTTTGGTACAGCAGTAGCCAATATCCTTGCCAAAAGCAACGACGTACTTCTCTTCGCCCGCAAGCCTGAAGTAGCCGAGGAAATTCGTAAAACCAGGATTTCCGCTGGCCAGCAAGTTCACGAACGCATCACACCCGTGAATGACCTGGAAGTGGTAGGCAAAGAATGTGACGTGATCTTTCCGGTGATCCCATCACCGTTTTTCCGGGACATGATGCGCAAGCTCTCGCCCTATCTAAAGCCCTACCATATCCTCATCCACGGCACCAAAGGTATTAACCTGCCTGACGACCTCGATGAAGACGACAAGCTCACCCCCGACGACATCTTCACCATGAGCCGCATCATTCGCGAAGAAAGCCTCGTGGTGAGGGTAGGATGCCTCGCCGGACCCAACCTTTCGAAAGAGCTCGCTGACGGACAGCCGGCAGCCACCGTGGTAGCCAGTCACTTCGACGAGGTGATAAAAGAAGGCCAGCGGCTGCTGCGAAATGATACCTTCCAGGTGTACGGCTCGAAAGAGCTGCTGGGTATAGAACTCTGCGGAGTACTGAAAAATGTCATCGCCATAGCTGCCGGCGCCCTCGAGGGACTCGGCTTCGAGGTAAACTCTCGCTCATTGCTCATCAGCCGCGGCCTCATAGAAATGGTATACCTGGGCAACATGATGGGAGGCTCCACACAGGCATTTCTGGGACTTGCCGGCCTGGGCGACCTGGTAGCTACCTGCTCCAGTAACCTGAGCAGGAACTTCACCGTGGGCAAGCGCCTGGCACAGGGTGAAAAGATCAATGAGATCCTCAACACCATGGAAGAAATTCCCGAAGGTGTGTACACCATCGAAATATTAGTGAAGCTTTTGCAAAACTACCGGATGAGGGCGCCCATCACAGAAACCCTCCACAAGATTCTTCAAGACGAGCTAACGGTGGACGAAGGGCTCAGGCTGCTGATGAAATCCCCCTTTAGCGTGGATATCGATTTCATTTAATGCAAAAATTTAAGACATTTAACCTAAGTTTAATTAAAAAAAAAGCTATGGCTAAGAAACAAGTAGTTACGAAACCCAAAAGCAATGAGTCAACCAAAAGTGAGAGCGAAAAGAATAAGAAATAAGGAAGCGTTGATGCCAGCGCCCCTAACGGGGTGCTGAGTGTTGCTATTGCGCCCCAAAGCCTGCCCACGTTACATGCAGCTTTGGGGTGTATTTTGTTTTGAATTACGGGTAAGGCTTCCAATGATCAACCCATTTGCTCGTTATATCATCCAGAATTACACTGAAAAATGTAAATACGTACTTAGAAACCGAAAATGAAATGAAGAACAGTTTGTTATTAATCGTAGGATTTGTCGCCCTGGTGATGATGTCCATGGCGCCCGCACAAGAACCCAAAGAAACCATGGCCGCATCCTTGCGAATAGTAGTGCTCGACGGCCTTGGCAACCTGGTAGAAGGCGCCAAAGTAACGCTCTACGAAGACGAAGAAGATTTTAAGAACAGCGAAAACCCTGTGCAGGAACCCCAATTTACCGACGCTAAAGGCCGGGCTTTCTTTCGGGACCTGGAACCCAAATCGTATTTCGTGGACGTGGAGAAGGGAGACATGAACAACATAGGCGGAGCCCAGATCACCTCGCCCCTGGCCGACAAAAAAATGAACAAGGTAAACATCATCATAGATTAAAACGGGCGTGAAGAGAAGGTATGTAACCGCAGGCATTATATCCTTGCTGGTATTGGCGACATGGTCGCCATTCTTATTTATGCCGGACGGTGGCGAGGACCTCACCCTTCCGGAACTGCCTCCCCTGGAGGAAAATGTCTTTAAAAATGTGAAATCCGCAGTGGGTAGCCGGGAAAATCCGCGGGCCCGCAAGGACTATAAGTTTAACCTGGTAAAAGACCCCGCCACAGGCACTATTCCTCCCGACATCCGCCGGCGCGAACTTCAATACGCCGCCACCCTACCCCGAAAAAACAGCGACCCGAGGCTAAAAACCACTGCCGAAGACTGGTCGTCAGCAGGGCCCTATAATGTGGGTGGCAGAACGAGAGCCGCGAGAGCCGATATCAGCAACGAGGACATCATCCTGGCAGGAGGCGTATCGGGAACAATATGGCGCACGACAGACGGGGGCCGCGAATGGGAAAAAGTAGGCAACCCCCAGAGCCTGCACAGTGTAACCACCCTGGCACAAGATACGAGACCCGGGAAAACCGGAGTATGGTATTATGGAACCGGAGAAATCCAGGGGAATTCTGCCCGCGCACCCTTTGCACCATTCCGGGGAGACGGCATCTTTAAATCCACCGACAACGGACTCACCTGGACCCTCCTCTCTTCGACTTCTTCCGGCGACGGCACGGTTTTTAACTCACCCTTTCAATATGTATGGAGGGTAGTCACTAACCCTTTTAATGCGGACCAGGACGAAGTATACGCCGCCATCGTAGGGGCTATTGTCAAGTCGACCGACGGAGGCAGTACCTGGCAGTCAGTCCTGGGGCAGGAGTTTGAAGTAGGTGGCGAAGGCGACCTGAACGACACAAATGCCGCGCTCTTCACCGACATAGAAATTACGTCAAATGGTGTTCTCTATGCCACCATCGGCCAGGAGGGCTCTACCGGCAGCGACCCCAACAGGGGTGTATACCGGTCTACAGATGGCGATTCCTGGGTAAAAATCACTCCTTTCGGATGGCCAACCCGGTATGCCCGTGTAGTGCTCGGCGCCTCAGATGCAAACCCGAACACCGTTTACTTTCTGATCGACAGTGGCGATGACGACCAAATATGGCGCTACACCTACCGCTCTGGTAACGGCACAGGCCCGGGAGGAAGCTGGCAAAACCTCTCTGATAACATCCCCCGGTTTGGAGGCGAGCTCGGCGACTACGACGACCAGAACTCCTACAACATGATGATAAAAGTGCATCCCGTCGATCCCCAAACGGTATACGTAGGCGGCACCAACCTGTACCGGTCTACCGATGGCTTTTCGACTTCCGCCAATACTGCGTGGATAGGTGGCTACGACACCGCCAACAATTTTGAAGTGTATCCCAATCACTACGTAGACCAGCATGACCTGTTCTTCTTCCCCAACGACCCTGATAAAATGCTTTCCGTAAATGACGGAGGAGTGTTCGTTACTGAAAACAACACGGCCACGGGAGTAAGCTGGCAAGCCCTGAACAACGGGTTTGTGACCGGACAGGTATATACCGTAGGATTTGATGGCAGCACACCCGCCGGCTACCTGGTGAGTGGTTTCCAGGACAACGGTACCATGCTCGCTAACAACCCCTTTGACCGCTCCATCTGGAATCGCTTCATTGGCGGCGATGGCGCTTACTGCGACGTCACCAGGGGACAGAAATACGTTTATGCCTCGTTCCAGGAGGGACAAACATACCGGTTTACCGTAAACAACAGCCTGCGCATTACATCGTTCGCGCGGGTAGACCCCATTGGCGCCGGCGAAGTGAGCGGCCAGGAATACCTGTTCGTTAACCCGTTCGTGCTTGACCCCAGCA